>CAMYYQ010000256.1 GCA_947303535.1 uncultured Ruminococcus sp. | reverse complement strand
GGAAACCTTTCGGTTTCCGCATTTGTATATATATTGATACCCCTAAACTCAGAAAAGAATGTCCTTGAAACAGACAAGAGGCTTGTTATTGTCGAAATCCCAGCTGTGGAAAGCATCGCCGTGACAATAATCCTTATGGAAGCACTTTGAGCAGGTCTCGTTATCGTCTGCAAGATCGCGTCTGAATACCTGGAACTTGTTCTTCCATACCTCGCTGAATCTGTCCTTGAGGATATTTCCCTGTACGAATTCAGGTCTGCGCTCGATATCGAGACAGGCAATGATATCACCGTTTGCAGTGATACTTGCGGTATAGAGTCCTGCTGTGCAGAGATAGTACCAGTCACGGACTTCACGCTCATACTCCATGCCGAGGTAATGGCTGCAACCGTATGTAACAGGCTCGCCTGCTATGCGCTTATTTCTGATAAACTCAAATATTGTCTGATAATCCTCTTTTGTAAGGATAAGCTCGGGATGCTGTTTTGCACGTCCCATAGGCTCGATATTGATAACACGCCATGAGTCGATATCCATTTCGTTGAATATCTTGTAAAGCTCATCAAGCTGTCCGATATTCTGATGAGTAACAACGGTAGTTATCTGAACGTTCTCAAATCCGCCTACACGTAAAAGGCTCTCGATACCGTTCATAGCCTTCTTGTAGCCGCCAGGAGTTCTTCTGAAAGCATCGTGAGTTTCCTCAAGACCGTCTATACTTACGGAAATAGTTCCCATACCGACTTTCTGAAGGTCACGGGCAACACTGTCATCAATAAGTGTAGCATTACTTGTCATGCCCCAGCTGAAGCCGAGCTCATGAGCAGCTCCCATGATATCGAAGAATTCCTTTCTGAGAAGCGGCTCTCCGCCTGTGATACAGAGCATTTTACCGTCTGTTGTCATATCTTCCTTTACCTGAGCAAGGAATGTGCGGTACTGGTCAACTGACAACTCTTCCGAAGTTACATCGCCGCAGTAGCTTCCGCAGTGAAGACAACGCTCGTTGCAGCGCAGAGTAAGCTCAAGAAATAGATTACGGAGCTTTGGCTCTTTCATAAGTTTGCTTCTGTACTCTCTCATCTGTTCAAGATGCTTGCGCTTCATTTCTATACTGAGCATATTATTTCTCCTCGTTTGTTGTATTTATATTGCCGTCTGATGCTGATTGCTCTTCTGCTGTAGTTGCATAGGATTTTATTTCGTATACAGGAGCAGGTCCGTAAACAGGAGCTACTATATCAGTCCTCGGATTATAAGTAGTTGTAACAACGACTTCATCGTCATCTACCTTCTGTGCAGGATAATTGTCAAGATCCTTTATTTTTCCGAGGAGATACTTGTTAAGGATAACAAGGTCGCCAACGCTTATTTTGCCGTCCTTATTGAGATCGCTGAAATGAAGATTTACAGTATCAGCATATTCATCGAAAAGAATAGCCTTTCTCATTGCTATGGAATCGAAGATATCAACAGTATAATCACCGTTCACATCGCCCTTGATAGTCGGAGCAGGTCCGTAAACAGGCTGAGGCAGCATTGTTGTTGTCAGTTCAACAATATCCTCCTGCTCGGAAGTAGTAACAGTGCTTGTTGATGTAGGACCGTAAACCGTTCTCGGCATCGTAGTTGTCAATGTTGTCGTAGTTGAGGTAAGCGTTTCTAATGCTTCGGTAGTTGTGAGCTCGTCCCACATTGGAATACTTGTCGGCGGAGGTCCGTATGCCCCATAAAATTCCTTGAACACATCTCGCTCAGTCTCATTGTTGAACTCCATACGAACAGGTTCACGTCCTTCTGCTACGGCAGTCATTGCAGACACACCTGCTGCTGCGAACGCTGCGGCAGTAAGAACGGTACGTATAGTTTTTTTCATCTCATAAACACTCCTTTCAGATTTTTACAGTGCTGTATAATAAATGTCGGAAAACCTCTCAGTTTTTTCCTTATAAATTCAATTTCGGATATATGCACAAAGTCGATATCTATTCATTGTGCAGTTTTACTCTTCGGGCGGACCGTATACCACCTGTACCTTGTCCTTCTCGGGCTTGTATTTGGTCGTTGCCTCAGCTTCGGTGACAGGAGGTCCGTAAACGTCCTGTACTTCGTCCTTTGCAGGATCGTACTCAGATGTCATTGTAGTATTTTCGGTGACGGGCGGTCCGTACACTGTCTGAACACCGCTGTTTCCGTGGTCGCAGCCTGTAAGTCCCGCAGCAGCCGCAAACATAGCAGCCACTAACTTTGTCTTGCTCGTCTTTTTCATATTCATTCCCCCCTTAGTGTACTTACTATTATTTTACTCCATATATGGCGGTTTGTCAACCATTTGGAGCATTTTAAAGCGGAATTCAATTTCATTAATTAGAAAAATAAATCTGTAGGGGCGGACGCCCTCGTCCGCCCGAAAAAACAGGTAAACTTGAGCTTTCGAGACACCGAGGGTTACTCCCTACAGTGTAGGGAGATGTCAGCAAAGCTGACAGAGGGGCGCGGCTCCTGTTGGGAGGCGTCCCCTACAAAAATTTCTCGTTACATGACATTTTATTTTGAAAATTAATTTCCGTAGCATAAAAAACATTTTATAAAAGGAAAAGCGGAACTTAATGTTCCGCTTGATTTTTCAGTTTTTATCGGGAAGATCATTGAAATCCTTCAATGTTCCGAGGAGATATCTGTTCAGTCGAACGAGATCGCCTACGTTTATCTGTCCGTCTTTATTAAGGTCTGCCCAATATCTATCTATTGCATCGCTGTACTCATCATAGAGGATAGCCTTTCTCAGTGCAACGGCATCAAAGATATCTACAACGCCGTCCGCGTTCACATCGCCCATCATTACCTTAGGAGGTCCGTAAACAGTAGGTGGGAATGTAGTTGTGGTCATTGTGGTGAGGTCATCAAGATAATCCGAAGTCACAGATACAGTCGTCATAGGACCATAAACACAAACCGTCGTAGTTGTAGTTGAAGTTATCAATGTTGTAACTGCAGCTGTGTTTGTTGTTGTCAGCATTGACGGAGGCGGTCCGTACAAAGGCATAAGCTTTCTTTCGACTTCTTCGATAGGATTGATCTCCTTTGGCTGTTCATTAACTGCATTTGCTGCTGTAGGCATTGCACACATATTTGCTGCGGCAAAAGCTGCGGCAGTAAGAACAGTACGTAATGTTTTTTTCATTTCAGAAACACTCCTTTCAAGTAATTACAGTGCTATATAATAAATGTCATGAAAAGGCTTATTTTTTTCATTCAGATCTAAAATTCGGATATATGCACAACTCAGACTTGCTCTGATTGTGCAGTTTTACTCTGGTATCATATACTTGTTTTCTCATTCTTTATTTTACTCCATATACCGTGATTTGTCAACTGTGCCCATATTTTATTAATACTATTTTTACAAAAAAGGGAC
>CAMYYQ010000255.1 GCA_947303535.1 uncultured Ruminococcus sp. | reverse complement strand
ACTGGATTTCTGGTATAATCATAATGAGTAATTATGTTTGAAAAGAGGTAAAACATTGGCTAACGACAAGATCAGAAATTTCTGTATTATAGCGCATATAGATCACGGCAAGTCCACTCTTGCCGACCGTATTCTCGAAAAGACCGAGACTGTTGCCATTCGTGACATGGAGGATCAGCTTCTCGACAATATGGACATCGAGAGTGAGCGCGGCATCACTATAAAAGCCCGTGCAGTGCGCCTTAACTATACCGCAGACGACGGCAATACCTACGTTTTCAACCTCATCGACACTCCGGGTCACGTTGACTTCAACTATGAGGTATCACGTTCACTGGCAGCCTGTGAGGGCGCAATTCTTGTAGTTGACGCATCACAGGGAATAGAAGCGCAGACGCTTGCAAATACTTATCTTGCTATCGAGCACGACCTTGAAGTAGTGCCCGTAGTCAACAAGATAGACCTGCCCTCGGCTGACCCCGAGAGAGTCTGCAACGAGGTGGAAAACGTCATCGGTATACCTGCAATGGACGCACCAAAGATATCAGCTAAAATGGGAGTAAATATCGAGGAAGTCCTTGAAAGGATAGTTACCGATATCCCTGCACCAAAGGGTGATCCCGAAAAGCCGCTGAAAGCGCTTATTTTCGACAGCTATTACGACTCATACAAGGGCGTTATCATCTATGTCCGCGTAAAAGAGGGAAGAGTCAAGGTGGGAGACAATATCCGACTTATGGCTACAGGAGCAGTTTTCAACGTTGTTGAAGCAGGCTTCATGGACGCTACCAACCTTGTAAACAACGGCAGTCTCGAAGCAGGCGAAGTTGGCTATATAGCAGCATCTATCAAGAGCATAGGCGATACACAGGTAGGCGATACAGTAACCAATGACGATGTCCCATGTGACGAGCCTCTCCCAGGATACCGCAAGGTAAATCCAATGGTATTCTCGGGTATTTATCCTGCTGACGGAGCAAAGTACGGCGACCTCCGTGAAGCACTTGAAAAGCTCCAGCTCAACGATGCATCACTTTCCTTTGAGCCCGAGACATCTATTGCTCTCGGTTTTGGTTTCCGCTGCGGCTTCCTGGGACTTCTCCATATGGAGATAATACAGGAGCGACTTGAGCGCGAGTACAATCTCGACCTTATCACAACAGCACCGTCTGTTATCTACAAGGTAACGCTTACCAACGGTGAAGTGCAGTATATCGACAACCCTACAAACTACCCCGACCCTGCCGTTATACAGGTGGCAGAGGAGCCTATGGTAAAGGCAAGCATACTTTCGCCATCGGATTACGTAGGAAATATCATGGAGCTTTGTCAGGACAGACGTGGCGTATTCAAGGATATGAAGTACCTTGACGATACCCGTGTTGAGCTTCACTACGAGCTTCCGCTGAACGAGATAGTGTACGACTTCTTTGACGTACTGAAATCACGTACAAAGGGATATGCTTCATTCGACTATGAGATGATGGGATATGTGCCCAGCAAGCTTGTGAAGCTGGATATACTACTCAACGGCGATATCGTTGATGCCCTGAGCTTCATAATCCACACGGAAAAGGCGTATCCAAGAGCACGTAAGATAGCTGAAAAGCTTAAAGAGAACATTCCGCGTCAGATGTTTGAAGTGCCGATACAGGCGGCTATCGGCGGCAAGATAATCGCCCGTGAGACAGTAAAGGCAATGCGCAAGGACGTACTTGCAAAGTGCTACGGCGGTGATATCACACGTAAGAAGAAGCTTCTTGAAAAACAGAAGGAAGGTAAGAAGCGTATGCGCCAGCTGGGAACAGTAGAAGTTCCGCAGGAGGCATTTATGAGCGTTCTGAAGCTTGACAGCTGAGAACGGGAGGCTATTATGATAAACTATATCATTATCGTACTGCTTGTGGTCTTACTTGCCGCAAGTCTGATAACGGTCATCACCGAATACTTCATACCAAAGAATACAGGCGCAGGCAGGGTACTGCGCGCAGTAAGGATAAGACTGCGTGAGAAGTCACGCACCAGCTTCTGTGTAACTTCATTGGTCATACTGATATTTGCTCTTGTGGCAGATGACGACAATATGCGCATGGTACTTGCATCGCTTATAATAATGCTTATCACGCTGATAATTCTTCACCCTGAGGACCTGATAAGCATTTTCAGGCACAGAAAAAAGAAAAAGAAAGCAGTACGTCTCGGACTTACTCCAAAGCTTGCAGGCGAAGTACCGCTTGCAAAGCCCGCAAAGGAGCTCGAACCCGTTGAGGTAGAGGCTGAGGCAGTATCCGAGGAAGGAAAGGAATAACAATGAGTATATATAATTGTCCGCACTGCGGCGAAAAGACGTTTACTCCCCTTAGAAAGGCTATGACAGGGAGTATAAGGACCAAAGGCAAGCCCTGTCCGAAATGCGGAAAGCTCTGCGTGAACGGCAAGGGAGCAGCTACGTTTGATGCGATATACTGCCTTGTTGCATTTGTTTTTGTTATCTATGTCTACATTAACGGAGGAGGTAAGGATTGGCTGCATTTTTACGAAATACCTTTGGTAAGTGGACTTATCCTGTCAATGTTTATTGTTCCGAGGATAGTTCATGCGTTTTTCTTCAAGCTTGAACAGTCCATACGAATCGACGCATACAAATGAGTACATTAGGTATATATATCCATGTACCCTTCTGCGGCAAAAAATGTGCCTACTGTGATTTTTATTCCGTAAACTGGACTAAATCACAGGCAGAGGACTACGTTGGGGCGGTTCTGCGGAATATCCGTCATTACGGTGACTGCGGAACTAAAGTTGATACATTATATTTCGGCGGCGGTACTCCGTCGCTTCTTTCTTATCAGCAGCTCGAAAGCATCATAAATGAGACAGGAAGATGTTTTTCTCTTGATGCAGATGCAGAGATAACTCTTGAAGCAAATCCCTGTACACTTACACCCGAGAAGCTGAAAGACCTGCGGAGTGCAGGCATAAACCGTCTTTCCATAGGCGTTCAGTCCATGATAGATGACGAGCTGAAAACACTTGGGCGTGTACATACTGCGGCGAGAGCGGAGCAGGCTGTAGCAGACGCAGCAGGAGCAGGCTTTGAGAACATTTCTTGTGACCTTATGATAGCTCTGCCCGACCAGAAAAAGGAGAGCCTGCAATACTCCGTGGAAAGGCTTGCAGCTCTGCCTATACAGCACATCTCGGCTTACATACTAAAGACAGAGAGCGGCACTCCCTTTGACTGTGATGAGATACGCCGCCGACTTCCCGATGAGGACGCTTCTGCGGAGCTTTACCTCGAAATGGTGAGACTTCTTGAAGAGCGCGGTTTTATGCAGTATGAGGTGTCAAATTTCGCAAAGAAAGGCTATGAGAGCAGACATAACAGCCGCTACTGGAAGTGTCAGGACTACCTCGGCAT
>CAMYYQ010000254.1 GCA_947303535.1 uncultured Ruminococcus sp. | reverse complement strand
TCCTTAAGACCGAGACCGAGAACTTCCTTAGCAACCTTGATAACAGCCATCTTAGCGTCACCGAATGAAGCAAGGATTACGTCGAACTCTGTCTTTGCAGCAGCAGCGCCGCCTGCAGCACCGCCTGCAGCTGGAGCAGCAGCGATAGCAGCTGTTACGCCGAATTCTTCCTGGATTGCGTCTACAAGCTCAGAAAGCTCGAGAACTGAAAGAGTCTTGATATCTTCAACAAATTTTGTGATCTTCTCAGAAGCCATGATAATAATCTCCTTTAATTATATTTGCCCATTTGGGCTGATTTAAGCTGCGGAGCATATCTCCGCAAATGTGTGATGAAGAATGTTACTGCTATTATGCAGCCTCTTCTTCCTTCTTCTTGTCTGCAACAGCATTGAGTGTAGCTGCCAGCTTCTGAAGGGGACCCTGCAGAGAGCCAACGAGCTGTGCGAGAAGAGTGTCCTTTGAAGGGATCTTGGAAAGAGCAACAACTCCAGCCTGATCGTAGACCTCACCTTCAACGTAGCCAGCCTTGAGATTGAACTTCTCATCGCCAGCCTTCTCAGCGAACTTACCAAGGATTCTTGCAGGAGCTGTCTGGTCGTCGTTAGAAACGGCAAGAGCAGTTGTACCGTTGAGAGCTTCTTCAAATCCCTCGATACCACATTCCTTGAAAGCACGGAGAAGCATTGTGTTCTTTTCTACAAAGTAGTTAACGCCAGCCTCACGGAGCTCTTTTCTGAGCTTGGTATCCTCTTCAACAGTGATACCCTTGTAGTCAACGAGAACGCCTGATACGGAATTCTTGATGACCTCGGTGAGTTTCTCGACCTTAGCCTTCTTTGCTTCGAGTACAGCATTGCTTGGCATAGTTTGTATTCACCTCCGAATGAAATTCATCGTATTCAGAGAGCAATAAAAAAGCCCATTCCGACAGCGCAGAATGGACAATGATAATTCTATCAATTGCTATTCCTCGGCGGGACTTACTGAGCGTGAGCTCTGCCAGCTGTCTTTAGAATGCGATATATACTGTTTTTCACAGCTTGATTATTATACCACACTATTCTGGCTTTGTCAAGCACTTTTTCCGATTTTTTGCAAAAAACTCTTTCTATGCCCGCCTTGCCTGTTTTTTTATTGTATGATACAATTATTTCTGTTACACTTTCCCCTTCAGTTTTGAGATTACTCTATGAAAGCGGAAATGCGCATTACCGATTTTTACATACAAGGAAGGAGCAGCCATGACAGACAATGAATACCGCAGGCTCCTGAAGAAACTGTCCCGAAGGAAACGGTATGGGAGGAATATGCCGAAAATATCAAATAATCAGCAGAAAAGGCGGCCTGAGCCGCCTTTTTTTCATTCTACTATATCCGATATCATCTTGCCGCCCTTTTCGGCATAGAGCACGGGGAAGTAATTGCCTACGGACACCCTCTTGTTCATGAAGGTATGCTTGCCGTAATGCAGCTGTCCGTGGCTGTCCGTGAAGTTATAGTCGCAGATATAATTGGTAAAGCCCGAATTGTCCTGCCTTACGACCACATTGGTTATGGTAGCCTGTCCATGCTGACCGTTCTTTATAAGGAAGCCCTGAACGTTTCTCTTTCTCAGAAGCATGATAACGACAACAAGTCCCACCAGTGCCGATGCAGCCGCGCCGCCGTACAGAGCTATGAGACCTATCTTGTCGGGCTTTCTGTATACCTCGAATGGATTGCTCTCATAGACATAGCACTGATAATGTGCTCCCACAAAGGTATTGCTGCTTCCTACTCCGTTTGATATGCTGGCGTTTATGGTCTTGCCCTCGCTGTTGACGTAGTCAACGTTTGCACTGACGTGCTTGCCTGCCTTGACATAGTCCGTAACGACGCAGTCCGTGAGCACTCCGCCGTCAGGCGGCGTCATTGCGTTTTTGGCAGCGAAAATGAGCGTTGCGGGCAATAGCAGTATAAGCAAAAATCCCACAAAGATCGGTACTCCGACAGACATTTTTTTCATAACAGTTTCCCCCTAAAATAATAAAAATCAATTCACCCGGGAACGGCCGGGTTTATGTATATATAATACATCATTCTACAGCTTTTGTCAATATATATTATACGATATGACCTGCCTGCGGCAAAAAACGCACAGGGATATCCCTGTGCGTCCTTATGAACTAAATATCAAAGTATTCCGGGTTTTCTTTGCCGAAGCGCGTGAAGCTTTTCTTTCCTCCCAGTATCAGCAGAGTGCCGATGATCGCCATAGGAAATGTAACACCGGCTATGAGAAGGATAGGGCCGACCCATTCACGGGTAGCTATCCTCTGCTTGAACTCACTGTCAATAAACAGATAGCCTTCATACTCCTCGCCCACAACAGGCTCCTTCAGAGTGCGCCTTTTCATGGGGACTTCCTTTACCTCGTTCAGCTCGTTGGTATACTCAGCGAAAAATCTGCCGTCACGTTCGTCTGAAACGGTATAGGTCACGAGCTTGCCTTTTTTATTGATCCGCAGTTCATCGGATACCAGCGATGTCATAATAACAAGGTAGATACCAACAAGGAGCACACCGAAAAGGATCAGTACAGCTCCGCTTATCCTGAATACCTTCTTCTGAACGTCCATTACTTCCTGAGAGCGGACTTTACTGTCTTTGCGATATTCTCGGCAGAGAGGCCGAACTCCTTCAGGAGGTCAACAGCAGGACCTGAGTGACCGAATTCGTCGTTCACGCCGATCTTGATAACGGGAACGGGACAGCACTCTGTAACTGCCTCGGCAACTGCCGAGCCCAGACCGCCGATTATGCTGTGCTCCTCAGCAGTAACGATGAGACCTGTCTCCTTTGCGCACTTGCAGATGAGCTCCTTGTCAAGGGGCTTGATGGTGTGAATATTCACAACTCTTGCAGAAATACCCTCAGCCTCAAGAGTCTTTGCAGCCTCTACAGCCTCGTTTACCATAAGGCCTGTAGCAACGATGGTCACGTCCTTGCCGTCCTTCATTACAACGCCCTTGCCAAGCTCGAACTTGTAGCTTGCAGCGTCGTTGATAACGGGCACAGCAAGTCTGCCGAAGCGCATATATACGGGGCCGTTGAAGTCCAGAGCAGCCTTTACGGCAGCCTTGGCCTCTACGTCGTCGCAGGGGTTGATGATAGTCATGCCGGGGATAGTTCTCATGAGAGCGATATCCTCGTTGCACTGATGTGTAGCGCCGTCCTCACCAACGGAGATACCTGCGTGTGTAGCGCCTATCTTAACGTTGAGTTGGGGATAGCCGATAGAGTTTCTTACGATCTCGAAAGCACGTCCCGCAGCGAACATAGCGAATGTGCTTGCGAAGGGGATCTTTCCGCAGGCAGCAAGACCAGCAGCAACGCCCATCATGTTAGCCTCTGCGATACCGCAGTCAAAGAAACGATCGGGAT
>CAMYYQ010000253.1 GCA_947303535.1 uncultured Ruminococcus sp. | reverse complement strand
GTGAGCTTGCCGTCTGCAAACTTAACAGGCACATCGTCAGTTGAAAGAATGAACTGTGCAGTCATTGGAGCGTACTTGCCGTTCTCATCTTCAACATTTACAGTGTACTTGCCCGGCTTTGCATCTGTATAGCTGATCTCTGTTTCAGTAACGTTAAGTCCTTCATCAGCAGTGATGACCTTCTTGTAATCCTCAGGGAAGCCTGTGATAGAAAGTGCTGTCTTGCCTGTGCCTGCTGAAGCGTCATCAGCCTTTACTTCACCTGCAAATCTGATAGGAAGATACTGCTCACCTACATTAACAGTAGTATAGCCGTCAAGTGTGATGAATGTTACGGAAGTTACAGTCTTACCCTTTGAGCTTTCATAATCCTCATAGCTTACGTGATTTCCGTGGTATTCAACAGTCTTGATACCTGCCGACCATGCATATGAACCTTTTCTCCAGATATTTTCAAGATGACGCATTGCATAGTGGTCATCTTCCTTTGTGTTTACTATAACACCGTAAAGAACAGTATCCTCGGGATAGCCTGTTACCTTGATCTGATAGTCGCCGTAATAGCTGTTTGTGGAAACAGTTGCAGAGCCGTCAACAGTCTGCTCGCCGTTTGTGTCAACAAGCTTTGATACGCTGAGAGAATCACCTGAAAGTGATACTTCCTTATATGCTGTAGGCTTGCTGTCAAGAGTGGCAAATCCGTACTTTTCCTTGAGTGCGTCAACATCGTCTGCGGATACTTCTACAGGGAAGTTTACACCGAGGATAGTACCGTTTCCGTTGTTGTATGTACCTTCAACGATCTCGCCCTTGCCGTTCATTCCCCACTTGCCCTTTGTGGTAGCTGAGGAAACTGCGTCTACTTCATATGCATCGTCGATCTCTGCCTTGTAGAAATCAGCATACGGGATATTCATTGTACCGTATACCTTTTCTTCAGCAGCAGATGCTGAAAACGGAACAGCAGTAAGTGTTAATGTACAGACAGCTGCACTGATGATAGAGTTGATCTTTTTCAGGTGAATTGCTCCTTTTGTAGTAAGATTATAGGGATAGTATTATAAAAATTACAAATATATATTATATTTTACAACAAACACCTATATGTGTCAATGTATGTTTTGAATAACATAAATATTTGAAATTTTTAAAATTTTAGTTAAACATAGCAAACAGGATAAAAAATTATTCCTTACACTTGCGTAATGTCATTAAGCTGCTCGTATGCGTATAATTAGACAGACATTATAATTGCTTTTAAAATGACTGCTCTAAACTTTATGAATAGTTAAAGCCTGCGTTTGGTGTTTTGGAAAATATGTTGACTGTTGTTTCTTTGTATGTTATAATTCTGATAAAGCAGATCATTACTGACACTTATGTATATGTTATAAAATAAAAAGGAGGGATTAATATGTATAAAATAACAGGTAAACTAATTGCAAGCGTTATTGCTTTAACTATGGCAGCAGTTCCAACGGCAGCGGCGGCTCCTGCTGTGCAGGAAAAGACGGTCATGGTCATCGGAGAGAGCACATTCGAGAAAAAGTCTCTGCCGTGGCACATCAGTTCTGCGTTGCCTGCAAAGCAGTCCTTTGAGCTTGAGGATGGTACATTCCATATCAAAATATACACTCCTGAGGGAGCCAGCCGTGAAAAGTTGGATCTCCAGTTCAGACACAGAAATCTTAATTTCAAATCAGGTCATGAGTACAAGGTAAGTTTCAGGGCAAAGAGCAACAGGAAAGGTCTTGATCTTTCCTCGCAAATCTGCGATATTGATTTTGAAGATAATTATTTTGTACTGGACGGCAGCTCAAATGATATGCATATGGGACCTAAAATGGGAGGAATGTGGCCCTTATCATCAGTAAAGCTTTCGACCGAATGGCAGTCATTTGAAGGAATATTCAAGCCTACAGAAATGGTACTAAATATCAGGGTAACGCTGAGTCGGGCGATGAGATCTGGTTTGATGATATGGTGATCGAATGTCTTACCTGTGACGAGTCGGATAATCCGATCTGCGGCTGGCAAAGCACGGGAGACTTCGGCTATGTGATACCGAGAAGCGATGTTCGCCTTAATCAGGCCGGTTATTATCCTGCTTCAAAGAAAGTGGCTACATATGTGACTGAGAGCGACAGAGAAGCAATGGATTTCAGAGTGATCGACACAAATGGCGAAGAAGTCTATAAAGGCAAAACCGTGCCTGTAGGTCCTGATCCGGAAGCAGGGGACGGCTTTTTCCACAAGCTTGATTTTTCTGAAGTAAAAAAGCCGGGCAAGTACACAATAGTAGTCGATGATGAGAAAAATGTGTATACTGATCCTTACAGCGGTGAGGTTTATAAGCGTTATATCAGCCATGAATTTACGGTAGGGGACGGTATCTACGGTGATATATTCAGAGACGCAATGAATTTCTTCTATTTGCAGCACTCTGATACTGATCTTGATGCAGAAAAGATAATTTCTTCACATTCTGATGAGAACAGGGCAAAGCTTGCTCATAAAGCCTACCATGCAAAGGATGAAGCATATTTCAGGGAAGACTGGCATTCATCAAATAAAAAGAACATAAAAATGGACGTTTCAGGCGGCTGGTACACTGATGATAATTGCGGAAAAAACATTATTGCCGGAGCAAATACAGTATGGCTTTTGCAGAATATGTATGAGCTTTCGGAGAAAAACGGTACTAAAGCTGAAAAAGAAAGATTGAACGATGCTCTTGAAGAAGCAAGATATGAGCTTGAGTTCATGCTGGATATGGTCGTTGATCCCGAAAAAGACAGTATCTGGGGTGAGGATTATGCAGGCATGGTATATCACGGCATCAGATACTATGGCTACTATGAACCTACAAATCATGCTCTTGATATGAGCAACGAGAATCTTGAAAGATTGGTCAATCCTCCGACTTATGCTGCAACGTATAACGTTATAGCCTGCGCAGCACAGGCTGCGCGTCTCTGGGCAGAATCTGATCCTGACTTTGCTGCGGAGTGTCTGAAACAGGCTAAGGCATCATGGGAAGCAGTTAAAAAGCACGAAGATGAATGGAAAGTCACCTCTATACATGATCAACATTTTGCTCCCGATGACGGTAATATCAGCTATGATGTCAATGATCTTGATTTTGGCGATATCAATATAGATGACGAGGCTTACTGGGCAGCCTGCGAGCTTTTTGCCACAACAGGTGAGAAAGAGTATTATGATTACCTTACTTCAAGCAGTTTGGCTCTCAATATGAGAGAATGTATACCTGACTATTCCAAGATCGTTCATATGCCTCAGCCGAGTGACAGATTCAAGGCGTTTGGTGAGACTGATACCCTCGACTTAGGAACTATATCGCTGTATCTGAGTGATAAGATCTCAGACGAGGACAGAAAGCTGATAACAGTAAATATAGGCAAGGCAGCT
>CAMYYQ010000252.1 GCA_947303535.1 uncultured Ruminococcus sp. | reverse complement strand
CACTCATACGTACCGTCACCGATCTCGGCGGAACGGATAGCGCCCCACGCCTCATGACCGCCGACGCGCTTTATCATCAGCTTGGGTATCGGATAAAATGACAGCTCGCTCGGCTTTGTTATGAGCACATCGCTGCATCTCATAAGCAGATTTGTGGAATAAACAGCTGCAAAGATATCTTTATGACAAAATGCGTGGATGCCTCTTGCTTCTCCGTCATAAGCTGCTCTGCAAAATCTTGTGGTCTCGCCGAAATCGTCAAAATGCTCATGCAGGAAAGGTTTTATCTGCGGTACAGCAGTAACAAGCTCGTGCCATACCTTGTCATGGTCGCCCACATTTATGAAAAGTGTTGCTTTGCCTGCCTTTATTGCAGGAAGAAGCTTTTTGATGACAGCTATGAATATTTCCTTCTGCGCACCTGCTCCGCCAACGGACATGAGCCAGCGTTTTGACTTTCCGCCTGTTGCACGGTCGATACGTCTTTTGCAGTCTTCTTCGATATTGCTTACAAGCTCATGGTCGATATAATGACCTGTGTAAACTATATCCTCCTTTGGCATAGGCTTCAGCTGACGCTTTTTGTCCATGCCCCTCAACGCTCTGTATCCAAGATAAGACGACGGAGTCTGGACAGTATGTATAGCGCCCTCGGAAAGATGAAGTCCCATAGGCCAGTTATCGGGAATTGCATTCACAACATGAGTAAGTCCTGCATGGACTGCCGCCTGTGACGGCCACACATGAGTTGCCACATACGGTATATCCTTCGGAAGATCACGGAATACAGCCGTCATAAGCTCTGTAGTCTTCTGATCCATACTGTTGTATGTGAGCTTTCGGAATCCCTCACTGTTAAGAGGCTCCCACACAAGCTTATTGAAAAGGCTGAATTTCTGAGACAGTCTTGAGCCAAGTGAATACAGCTCATTCTGCTCAGCGATTATCTTTCCGCAGCAAGCCTGCTTGAAGGAGTGAAGATCGAACCAGTATGGCTCATAGCCCATTGCATGAGCTGCCGAAGCAATAGCCATTGATATCCTGTAATGTCCGAAGCCCATACGGATATTTCCGATGATGATGCTCTTTTCATCAAACTTGCAGCCGCTTTCATCGCTTTTCACTATCTGCTTCACTCCCAAAGCCTTGCTTATAGCAGGTGCCGAAGCAGCAGAAAGGTGATATACGGTCTCGGTATCATCACCGTATTTGCGCATATATTTTCCCTTGGTCTTTACCGCCTTTCCGTAGGCTTTACGGGAAATTTCGTTCTCAAAAATATATTTCGATCTGTCCATAAAAATCCCTCCAAGGTATTGACAAAACCTATAAAATATGTTAAAATATTTCTAAGGAATGATAGACTGTCTATCATCTGATATATAGTCTATCACAAAAAAGGAGGTTTGTCAAGTGGTAAACGAATTTTCTCAGGAAACTTTAAAAAATAAACGCTTTGAGAAAGCCGTTGAAGTAAGTGCCCAGCTCTTTCTGAAAAACGGTATCGAAGCCGTGAAAATGACTGATATAGCCGATGAATGCGGCATCGGCGTAGCTACTCTTTACAGATATTTCGGAACTAAAAACGGTATAACCATAGCAGCTATGACTTATATGTGGAATGAGCTAAATAAAATGTTCAGCGGCATTTTCGAGTCAAAAGTCTTTCTTGCACAGACAGGCATTAAACAAGTCAACGACCTTATGAGAATGTTCGCTGTACTCTATCAGGCACACCCTGCTTTTATGAGACTTCTTGCGGAATTTGACCTTCTCCTCTCGTCCGAGGATATCCCAAAGAAAGATCTGAAGGATTATGAGAAATCGATTATCAACTTCTACCCTATATTTGAAAGAGCATATATGACAGGTATTTCCGACGGAACTGTACGCGAGATACCCGATGTCCGCCTTTTCTATCTTTCATACGCACATACACTCATGGAGCTCAGCAAAAAGCTCATACAGGGAGAGCTTCTCCCGGGAGACGATTTTTCACACGCTGAGCAGGAATTATGCACCATTATCGACACAGCCGTATTCTTTTTGAAAAAGGAGTGACGTATTATGGAGAACAAGAAAACTGCGACCAATAAGATATTATGGATATTCGCTATCGGACAGCTTGGCTGGTCCATACTTGCGGGTATAATCTCAAACTGGCTGGTTTTCTTCTATCAGCCAAGTCAGGAGGAGCTTGCTAAAGGGCAGACTGCTCTTATACCACAGGGCACATTCATAGGTCTCACCGTTATCGGTGTCATTACTGCCGTGGGACGTATCTTCGATGCAGTTACCGACCCGTATATTGCAGGAAAGTCCGACTCCATGAAGCACAGGCTTGGCAGACGTATCCCCTTCATGAGGCTTGCTGCTATACCATTCGGAATAGTTACGGTCATGATGTTCATTTCTCCTTTTGAAGCAGGAAGCAAGGGCAATGTTGCGGTTTTATTCGTATTTGCTATGCTTTTCTACCTCTGCATGACCTGCTACTGCACTCCGTATAACGCACTTATCCCCGAACTGGGCAGCACGCAGAATGCTCGCATAAATCTTTCGACATATATTTCCGTTACCTATTTCTTCGGCACGGGCATTGCATTTTTCCTGCCAAGTCTCGCAGGTATCTTTCAGGACAGTATGGGCTACGCAAACGGCTACCGTATAAGCATAGCCATACTTGCAGCCTTTGCAGTGATATGTATGCTTGTTCCTGCATTTCTCATTGACGAGAACCAGTACGTAGACACTACTCCAAGCAAAAGCTCTGCGTTCAGCTCTCTCCTTTCAACATTCAAGAACAAGGATTTCCGCATCTTCGTATGCTCGGATATACTTTACTGGATAGGTCTTACCCTGTTCCAGACAGGTCTGTCATTCTATGTTACAGTCCTTCTCGGACTTGATACAAAAATGACATCTACCCTTTTTATAATAATGACAGTTTCTTCACTTGTATTCTACCCTGCTGTAAATATATTCTCAAAGAAGCTGGGCAAAAAAAAGCTAATCTCATTTGCATTTCTGTTCTTCTCAGTGGCTTTTATCGTAACAGCAGGCGCAGGTCTGTTCAGCATACCTGCTATGGCATACGGTGTTATCATCGCAGTTCCTGCTGCCATACCAATGGCTATACTGGGTATTCTCCCACAGGCTGTTGTAGCCGATATCTCAGAAGAGGACAAGCTTGCTACAGGAGAGAGCCGTCAGGGTATGTTCTACGCTGCAAGAACATTTGCATTCAAAATGGGACAATCCCTTGCAATGCTCCTGTTCACAAGTATCGCTCTTGTGAATTCAGACGTAAAAAAAGGCGAGACGGGCTACGGTCTCGGCTATCGTCTTACCGCTGTGATAGCAGCCGTTCTGTGTCTGCTTGGCGGTCTGGTATTCCTGAAATATGATGAAAAGAAAGTCCTCAAGCGAATAGAGG
>CAMYYQ010000251.1 GCA_947303535.1 uncultured Ruminococcus sp. | reverse complement strand
CTGCAATATAGGTGAGGTGCTGACCATGTTCGTGGGAATGATAATGGGAATGCCCGTGGTGCTCCTGCCTGTGCAGATACTCCTTGTGAACCTTGTCACCGACGGACTTCCTGCGGTGGCACTGGGTATGGAGCCTCCCGAGAGCGATATAATGAGCCGTCCGCCGAGACGTTCGGGAGAGGGTTTCTTCGCAGGGGGACTTATGTGGAAGATAGTCATACGCGGCATATTTATCGGACTTTCCACTCTTGCGAGCTTCACAACGGTAATGCGTCTGGGCGGCTCTCTTGAAGCCTGCCGCACCGCCGCTCTTATCACACTTGTGGTGTCTCAGCTCATACACGTATTCGAGTGCCGCAGCGAGAGACGCTCGGTGTTCCGCATGAATCCATTCGGCAATATGAAGCTTGTGGGAGCTGTTCTACTGTCTGTGGCAGTTCTTGCGGCAGCAGTTATGATACCGCAGCTGCAATTGGTGTTCAGTACGGTAACTCCTGATATGACGCAGTTCCTTATAGCATTGAGTTTCAGCTTTGCAGTACCCGTATTGGCGAATTTAATTCATAATGCATAATTTTAGAGCTTAGAACTAAGAACTAAGAACTAAGTAGGGGCGCACATTGTGCGCCCGTCTTGCCTTACGAAATAAACCACAAATGACATACTGTAGGGGCTGCCTTTGGCGGCCCGTTTTGTTTTACGGGATAATTTATTTATGTGTTTAATGTTACTTTCATTGGTTCTCATGGGTGAGGGTCACGCGCCTCTACAATGCGTTCATGATATTTGCATCGTAAGGCTCGGACTGCCAAAGGCAGCCCCTACAAATGGCTGCAATTTAATTGTATTGTGACTCGTGGGACGCCGAAGGTGACTCCCTATAGTATAGGGAGATGTCAGCAAAGCTGACAAAGGGTCGCGGCTCCTGTTAGGAGGCGTCCCCTACAAGCTAACGGCTAAGGGCTAAAGGCTAACGGCTTAAATCTCCAAGCCGAAGCTTATGGAAAGTGCGGTATCGACTTTATTCATGGAATTGAGGTCCAGCTCGCCCATTTTGTCTTTAAGACGACGTTTGTCGATAGTCCGTATCTGTTCAAGCAGGACAACGCTGTCCTTTGCAAGTCCGCATTTATCTGCCTGTACTTCGATATGTGTGGGCAGGCGGCTCTTGTCGCGCTGACTTGTTATGGCAGCAGCTATGACCGTGGGACTGTGCTTGTTCCCCACATCGTTCTGGACTATAAGTACAGGTCTTACGCCGCCCTGCTCAGAGCCTACAACAGGACTCAGGTCGGCGTAGTATATTTCTCCTCGTTTGACTGACATAAAAATTACTCCCGATATATAATGAATGTGGATCGCTGTTTGTATTATTGCCTTAGCGGCTGAGTTTATGCAGCTTCAATTCATTATATGCTTTCGGGAGTTTTTTTGTTTATGAGTTTTTATGTGCGGACAGCCTGTTAAACAGCCATATTTCCAGTATTGTAACGGCAGTTCCTGCCACATAGCACCATAGGTCCTCGGTGGCATAGCTTGTGCCGATGATTATGCGCAGGAGCTTGTTCTCAACTCCGAGTATGTCTGCGATATGCGCCTTTTGCATGAACTCCACAGCAAAGGAGAATATGAGTATACCGACCGCGATGCCGTAGGAGTTGAATCTCTTCGGCACAAACGAGCGGAACAGGCAGTACAGCACCCACACTATGATGACATCGCCTATGTATGCCCGTATGAAAAAGCTGAAATAGAATACACCTATGCACACTTCAACAGCTACAAGCAGCACAAATCCGATGATATAGGGCAGACGCGCTTTCATTCTATCTCACCTGCAAGGTCGGGGAATACGCCGAGACTGCGTTTGAGTATACCGTTCATAAGTGCAAGGGCTATGCCGTAGTTTGTAAACGGTATGTCCTGATCTTCTGCGGACTTGCGGCGATAGGTCATTTCACGCTCGTTGAGCATACAGCCGCCGCAGTGTATAACGAGGCTGTATTTTGACAGGTCCTCGGGGAACTCACGTCCCGAGCTGAGCTCGATATTCAGAGTTTTTCCTGTAGTCTTTTTCAGAAGTGCAGGCAGCTTCACACTGCCGATGTCTCCGCACTGGCGATGATGAGTGCAGCCCTCGGATATGAGGACAGTATCGCCGTCTTTCAGCTTCTTTATGGCAGCTGCGCCTTTTACGGAAGTCTCAAGGAAGCCCTTGTAACGTGCCATGAGTATCGAAAATGAAGTCAGGGGAACGTCCTCGGGGACTATCTTGCTCACCATAGCGAATGCCTGACTGTCGGTTATGACCATTTTCGGCGTTGAACTGAGTTTTTCGAGAGTTTCCGCAAGCTGATGCTCCTTTGTAAATACAGCCATTGCGTCAGCGTCAAGTACATCTCGGAGAGTCTGGACTTGCGGAAGTATCATTCGTCCCTTTGGTGCAGCTGCGTCAATAGGCGTAACAAGTACCACCATATCATTGGGACTGAGCAGATCGCCGACAATGCGTTTTTCCTCTGTGGGCAGCTTCGCAAGTGCGGCGATACGCTCTTTCAGCTCATAGATGTTCTCGCCTTTTAGTGCGCTCACTTCTATCTCGTTGTCCTGACAGACCCGCTTTTCTGCGATATCGGACTTGTTGTAAACAGTGAGAAAGGGGATATCCTTTTCCTCAAAAATGCCGATGAGCTGGCGTTCGGTGTCGGTGAGACCAGCAGTGCCGTCAACAATGAGCACGGCAAGGTCTGTGCGGTTGAGTATCTGCTTTGTTTTGCGGACTCTCATTTCACCGAGAGTGCCCTCGTCATCAAAACCGGGGGTATCTATTATCACAACAGGCCCCAGCGGAAGAAGCTCCATAGCCTTTGTAACGGGATCTGTGGTAGTGCCCTTTACATCGGAAACTACGGACAGCTCTTGTCCCGTAACAGCGTTGACGACGCTGGATTTTCCTGCATTTCTTCGTCCGAAGAAGCCTATGTGGACTCTCTCCGATGACGGCGTATCGTTTAAACTCATATTTATCATTCCTATGTAGGGAACGCAGCTCTCGGCGTTCCGAGTTAGTGGTTAGTGCATAGTGAGCCTTTAGCTTGTAGGGGCGTGTTCTGCGCGCCCGTGTGTCTCCCAAAATCGCTGGAGATGTGCAGGCTCTGCGCTACTTCTCGGCGAAAACGCCGATGACCTTCATACATTCATCGCAGTAATACCCCTCACCGTGCATTGAGAGGTGAACTGTGTTTTTTCTTATCATTTTGTCTTTTTCATCTTCGGGATACCATATCACCGATGTGAACAGCTGAGTGATGCTTCCGCTGTCTTTGGCTTCGATAAAGCCTTTGCGGCATTCTTTACCACATTCGGGGCATTTCATATCAAGACCTCCTCAGTATAAAGCTTATTTGGTCGAGTTTGATTTTTTGGCAGCTGTAACGGC
>CAMYYQ010000250.1 GCA_947303535.1 uncultured Ruminococcus sp. | reverse complement strand
CTCCTTTGACTGCTGCTATTCAAATCTTGAATTATCTTTCGGCAAAGCAGTAAATCTTTTTGAGGTAAAGGAGCGTTTCGAGAAATACTGCAAGTTCCTCAACTTGGAATTCGCAAAGCATAATTATACACTCACAGGTATGGGCGTAAATCCTAATGCTGATATAAACCTCAATAAGCCCATACAGAACGAGCGCTACCGTATGCTTTACCACTATCTCCACTCTTATCCTCAGCATAAAAATGAGGTGGATATTCGGTTCCATGAGCGTCCCGATTTCGGTACATTCACAAGTGCATCGCAGGTACAGCTTGATGTGAGATATGATGAGCTTACCGATGTTATCAACGTTTTCGGTCTGCTTGAACCCTACAAGGCACTGCTTTTTGCAAATTCCTATCTTCCCGATTATCCTCAGTTCCTTTGCGTGAGGAATATGCTCTGGGAACACAGTATGCAGGGGTATAATCCTCATAATGTGGGAATGTTCGCACAGAAGATATCAAGCGTTGACGAACTTATAGACTACATAGGAACACAGTCCATTTACTGCACAATGCGTGACGGTAAATATGTCGATTTCACTCCTGTTACAATTGATGAATACTTCTCAAAGAGCAGTATCGAAGGCGAATACTATGACGGTGAAAGCTACCGGAAAATATCTTTTTCTCCTGAGAGCAAAGATATAGATCATCTTCGTACATTCAAGTTCGAGGACCTGACTTTCAGAGGCACTATCGAATACAGAAGCTCATGCTGTCAGCCCTTGTCGGAAGCGATGACAGTTGCGGCTTTCCATACAGGTCTGAAAGAAAAGCTGCCTGAGCTGAAAGAGCTGCTTGAAAACGATATAGTGATCTATTCTCACGGCTTCAATGCCATTGAACTTCAGAATATGCTTTCAAAACGCAGACTTCCTGATTTTCTTGATGCAGGAGCAGTTGAGAGACAGCTTATAAATATACTCGACCTTGCAGCTCTAGGACTGAAAAAGCGCGGACTTGATGAAGAAGTTCTTCTGAATCCTCTTTATGAAAGAGCAGAAAGACATACCAATCCTGCAAAAACTATGCTTGACGGAATTTCAAAAGGTACACCCATAACAAATTATATTGAGCAGTACGCTGCGATATGAGGTAAAAAGTATGAGTGAATATTATTATAGCGGAAAATTCGGGATAGAGCGTGAGACCCTGAGAGTTGACAGACATGGCAGACTTGCTCGGACTCCTCATCCATTCGGCAATGACGAACACATAACCCGTGATTTCTGCGAAAATCAGGTAGAGCTTGTAACTCCTGTTGCAGGAAGTATCGAAGAAGCTCTCGGCTATCTTAAAGTCCTTGATGACATTACAAGAAAAAAGCTTGCGAAATACGGCGAGAGCATATGGCTCTACAGCAATCCTCCCCACTTTGACAGCGAGGACGATATCCCAATAGCCGACTTCACAGGCGACCATTCTTCAAAACGGGCATACCGTGAAGTCCTCAAACAGAAATACGGTAAAAAGCTCATGCTCTTTTCGGGAATACATTTCAATTTTTCCTTTGCTGAGGAGCTCATCAATGAGCTTAATACAGAAGGAAAGGACTTCCGTACTTTCAAAGATGAGCTTTATCTTCGCCTTTACAAGCAGCTCATGGTGCACAGCTACCTACTTGTGCTTCTTACAGCGGCAAGTCCCTATTATGATGCTTCACTTGACAAAGACGGAAAAAGCGGTATAATTATGAGTGAATATTCCTCGCTCCGCAACAGCAAACGAGGTTACTGGAACAAGTTCCTGCCTATCCTTGATCACAGGAGCTTGCATACATTCACAGGCAGTATCAAGAAGCATATCGTAACAGGTTCTCTGTATTCGGCAAGCGAGCTTTACCTGCCAATACGTCTTAAACCCAAGGGAGTGAATACTCTTGAAAATCTTGCAGAAAACGGAGTTGACCATATTGAGCTGAGAATGTTTGACCTTAATCCGTCCGCACCTCTCGGCATTGACGGGAGAGACCTTGAATTCGCACATCTGCTGATACTGTATCTGCTGTCACAGCCTGATTTTGACTTCACTCCAGAATTGCAGGAAAAGGCAGTCGGCGACCATAAGAATGCTGCCCGCCTTGAAACAGATACAGAACTTCTGGAACGCAGCGAAAACATAATTGAAAAAATGGAAAAATTTTTCAGCGGCAATGAAAATGCAACTGAAGTAATTGCCTTTGAAAAAGAGAAGGTAAACGGACGAAAGGTCTGTAACAGCGTTAAATACTATAAATAAGGCGGTGACATAAATGTGCGAGCTTTTAGGCTTTTCTTCGGCTAAAAAAATTGATATATCAGACTATCTGCGAACATTTTTCTCACACAGTAACAAAAATCCTCACGGTTGGGGAATGATGTACGAAACTGACAGGCGCGAAATTCTGAAAGAACCTGTCAGCGCAGAAAAAAGCACTTATTTATCTGATATTATCGACTATATGCCGCCACAGAAAGCAGCTCTTGCGCATATAAGATTTGCCACCGTGGGAACTATCAATGAACGCAACTGCCACCCATTCACAGGCTCGGATATCTCCGGCAGAGAATGGACTCTAATACACAACGGAACCATCTTCAACAGCAGGCATAATCACCGATATGCTGCTGTACAAACGGGCGATACGGACTCAGAGCGTTTTTTCCTTTCTCTCCTTGACAATATGAATGAACACATCGCAAGAAGTGTTCCCAACGAGCGGGAACGTTTCGAGATAGTGAATAAATTCATCGTTGAAAATGCTCCGAGAAACAAGCTGAACCTGATGATATACGACGGAGAGCTTTTGTACATCCATAAAAATCTGAAAAATACCCTCTGCTTCAAAAGGCTTGAAAACGGACTTATTTTCTCTACCAAGCCCCTCGATGACGGAGTGTGGATACCGTTCCCCATGGCACAGGTTATAGCTTACAAGAACGGTCAGGAAGTCCACCGCGGAGACAGACATAAGGGCACTTTTGTACCGACACTGGAATACATCACAGCTATGGACGCAATGTATATTTAAGGAGATAATATGGGATATAATTTCTACGGCTGGGAAAACGCCACAGTTCCGCCTATAAACAATGATTTCAAGGGCATAGCTTCTCCGCAGAAGCTCTATGATGCTCTTACGGAAATATGGTGCGAATATACCTGTGCTCCCCGTCTGCGCGAGAAGTGGAGCAAGGATAATGTCACTCTGGGACAGTGCTCCATAACAGCATTTCTGGCACAGGACATCTTCGGTGGAAAGGTTTATGGTGTGCTTCGCAGCGGCGGAAATTACCACTGCTACAATGTTGTGGGAGACGTTGTATTCGATCTCACCAGTGAGCAGTTCGGCGATGAAAAGTTGGACTATACCGATAACCCCGAACAACTTCGTGAGGTGCATTTCGCCAAAACCGAA
>CAMYYQ010000249.1 GCA_947303535.1 uncultured Ruminococcus sp. | reverse complement strand
TCTCGTCATCGGGATAGAATGCGAAGCCCACGCTCTTTTCGCGCTTTGCATAGAGGGCGATAAGCTCCTGCGCCATATCCTTGACTGCACGTTTTACGTTGCTTCTTGTTTTCTGCCATTCGCCCGAGCTGAGCTTGTTCAGCTTAACGCCGCTGTCATCTCTCGGACCGATATATTTCGACACCATATCCAACTGAGTTACGGGGATATAGAGCTTATCCGTACCTGCGTACTGTATGGTGATATAATCCTTTGTAACACCGTCCATTTCAAGCTTTCGGATACCGATGAAACGACCGATACCGTGACCCGAATGTACAACAAGGTCGCCCTCGGTGATATCAGCAAGCGAACGTATCTCCTCCGCCTTGTTCTACGTTTTTTGCGAACGGAGTCCATAGAACGTCCCTGTGTTATGAGGACTGTCTTGTTCTCGGGGTACTCGAAACCGCCGCCGAAGCTTCCCGACATGAGAAGAACTCTTCCCACCTTCGGCTCGGTCTCGTCAGATGCGATATCACAGGGTATGCCGTTATCGTTAAGGTCCTGCTGTATTATGGGCAGAGTCTTTTCGCTTCCTGCCGCAAGCACCATTCTGTAGCCGCGGTGCTTGTAGTCCTCCAAGTCCTCCACAAGCTGCTTCATCTCGCCGCTCCACGGTGCAGTCTGCATAGCCTCAAAGCTTACAAGCCTGCGGAAGTCTATCCTCTCACCGCCCTGCATGAAGCTGCTCATATAGAGACATACGCGCTTTTCGGCGATATGCTGTACTTCTGCAAGCTCCAGCACGTAGCCGTCAAGTCCCTTGCAGAGCTGTCCGTCCTCCATGAGTATCTTTATATCCTCATTGTGGCGTGTGAGGACTCCTGCGGCGTTGTCCATAACATCGGAAAAATCGCTGAATATTACAGAGCCGCCTATATAATCGAATACTGTTGAGGGCTCGCCGTATACCAGCGGATAATACTTTACTCCGTGAGCGAGTATCTCCCCTGCCCTCAGTCTGTGTACGTCCGCACCTAAATGCTCGCGTACTGCGTCCATATGCTTGCCGCGGACTTTTTTGCACAGCTCCTCTATTTTGTCGGCAAGCTCTTCATTATTATAAAGTACTTCCCCCGACGGGTATATCTCAACATTTTCAAGTGCATCGGTACGGCGCTGTGAATCTGTCTCAAACTCGGATATCGTGTCTATCTCATCGCCCCATAGCTCGATACGCACAGGCTTATCCGCCTGCACAGGGAATATATCCACAATAGAGCCTCTGATGGAGAACTGCGATGCACCTTCTACCTTTTCACAGCGCTGATATCCGCACTTTGCCAGAGTCAGCGCAAGCTCCGACAGGTTCACTTCCATTCCCTGTTTCAGCTCGACACCTGCTGCAATAAGAACTCCCACAGGTATAACAGGCTGCATTACAGCTTCGATACTTGCGCAGATAACGCTGCAACGACTTTTAGCCGCCTTTATAAGGGCGGCTATACGCATATATTCGTATTCATGGTTGGTACTGTCAACAGGAGTGAATACCAGCTCCTTTGACGGGAACAGCACAGCCTCTTCGCTGCCTGCCATCATGTTTATATCGTCGCAGAGCTTCTTGGCTTCTGCCTCCGAGCCTGTTATCACAAGGTCTATCTTTTCGCCGCACAGGGAGTATATAAGCTGCGCCCTGTGTATATGGGAAAGACCTGTCACTGAGACAGGTGATATCTTCTTGTCAATGGCTTCACGCAGGCTCTTATAGCCTGCAAGCTCGGTAAATAGGTCTTTAAACAGTTTCATCGCGTTCTCCGTAGGGATCAGGAATTGTACTTGTTCATAGCTTCATCGGTCTTGCCCTGAACCATGAGCTTTATGCACTCGCAGGCATTTTCGGTGGACTGCTTCATCAGCTCGCTGTCCTCCTTGCCGAACTTTCCGAGCACCCACTTTGCAAGATCGTAATCGGGGTGCGGCTTCTTGCCCACGCCCATTTTTATGCGCGGATAATCGTCCCTGCCTGTGAGCTCGCATATACTGCGAAGTCCGTTATGTCCGCCGTGGCTGCCCTTTCGGCGTATTCTCAGCTTACCGCAGTCCAGCGATATATCATCGCATACGACTATGAGGTTCAAAGCATCTATCTTGTAGAATTCCATAGCCTGCACTATGGCTTCACCGCTGTTGTTCATGTAAGTGGTAGGCTTAAGCAGCAGGCAGCGCTTGTCACCGATAGTAACTTCGGCAGTCTTGCCCTTGAACTTCAGGCGGTCTATCTTCTCACCTAACTGTTCAGCAAGCATATCAAGCACCATAAAGCCTGCATTGTGTCTTGTGTTTTCGTATTCAAGTCCGGGATTGCCAAGACCTGCAATAACATATTCTATTTTACCTCTTGACGAGGAAGAATTTGCGGAAATCCTGTCGAATACATCAAAAATACTCATTGTTTTTCTATTCTCCTTTATCGGGCGGATAATATCCGCCCCTACTCATTTGCAGTTTATTCGTCAGATACGGGCTGCCAAAGGCAGCCCCTACATTGCTAATTGCTAACGGCTAAAGGCTCAAGCTTCTCCACCAGTTCAAGCCCGTAATTCTCGGCAAAACGTCTGCACTTTTCAATCGGTGCTTCGTCTGACAACGCATGAGGAAAATGCGCATCACAGCCGATTATTGCCTTGTTGCCCACCCTCTGTGCTATACGGAAAAACTTATCACAGGGATAGTGTCTGCTGTCTCTTAGTCCGAGAAGATTTATTTCAAGGGGAATATCCTTGCTTTTTAAATAAGTACACAGCCGCGTGAACTCCTTTTCGTAAAGCTCATCGCTGCCTGTGAAGTCAAGCAGATCGGGGTGTGCAAGATAAAGGTATCTCCCCGACTCCATTCCCTCGATTATGCGGTCAACGTACTGCACAAGGAGTCTTTCATCAGAAGTCGGAACTCCCATATAAGCACCCCGGTTCTCGGGATCGTTGAAGTGCTGTCCCATTATCATATAGTCAAGAGGGTAATCCTCGAGCAGTCTGTCCTGCTTTTCGACAAGCTGTGGAATATACTCCGCCTCAAAACCAATGTATATCTTTATGTCAGATGCGTACTCCCTTTTAAGATCGGTCAGCGACCTGAAATAGCCCTCTACCTCTTTCGGAGTCATTCGTATATGTGAAACATATCCATCATCAAATACCCACGGACAATGATCTGAAAATCCAAGTTCCTTCATTCCGTGAGCTATGGCGTGCTCTACATATTCCCTGTCCTCGCCGATCGCGTGATGACATCGGGAAGTATGCGTGTGATAATTTGCAAACATGAGCCGTGCTCCTTTCAAACTATGATTATACCACGTTTGTGGAAAAAATTCAAGTCGTTGGTTATTAGTGGTTAGTTGTTAGTGTAGGATTACAATAGATGTGAGACAGTTTACAAAAAAAGGTAGCGGAGCAGCAT
>CAMYYQ010000248.1 GCA_947303535.1 uncultured Ruminococcus sp. | reverse complement strand
ATCTTAGCAATTCTTGATTAAACAGCCGCAATAATTGATTAGTATAAATTGACTGAGTGTTATATAATATCATTAGAGCAAACGAAAGGTGATGTGTAATGTCAATAAAATGCTATGAAATCGATTACAAAAACTATGGAAAATGCCTTTGCCTTGAGAATGGCGAAATAAAGCTTATTGCTACTATCGATGTAGGCCCAAGAATAGTTTTTTTCGGTTTTTCAGACGGTGAAAACGTTCTGTTTGAGGATGTTGACAGGAATTTCTATGAGATAAACAATGGCTACGGTGTATGGTATGCTTACGGCGGACACAGATTATGGAGTGCTCCCGAGCTTATGCCTGAGACCTATCTCCCCGATAATTCAAGAGTCGAAGCAATATTTGATAATGGCACACTCACTCTTACGCCTCCAAAAACAAAATTTGGCAAGCAGTTTCAATTGATCATTAATATGGACGATAGCAAATCGGTAACCATTGAAAACAAGATCACTAATTGCTCTGATAAGCCTGCGGAGTTCGCACCGTGGTCTGTAACAGGACTTGCGGCAGGCGGTACCGAGATAGTTCCTCTTTGCAGAGAGGACAAGGGGTTCCTGCCTAACAGAACTATGTCGCTGTGGAGCTATTCAGATGTAAAAGACGAAAGATTCACACTAACCGATAAGTACGTTCTGCTTAAACAGGATCCCAAGGTGAAGAAACCTTTTAAGGCAGGCTTTAATGTTACGGGAAAGCAGATAATATATATAAATGGAAGAAACATTTTCAGAATGTGCTTCGATGAGTATGTAAAGACAGAATATCCTGATTTTGGCTGTAACTTTGAAACTTACACCAATGATCTTTTTCTTGAATGTGAACTCCTCGGCGAGTTAAAAGCTTACCAGCCGGGGGAGACGGCATCAATAAAAGAAAAGTGGGAGCTCAGCACGACCGACTGGGCTGCTGAAAAGGTCATAGAGGAATTTGTAAGCAAAATCTGATTGATTGAAAGGGGAATGCTTATGGAAAAGTACAGAGACGAAGCATTGTCCGCACTTGAGAGAGCCGAAGATCTTACAGACAGATTGTCAGTAGAGGAACAGGCAGAGCAGCTCAAGTATGACGCTCCCGGCGTGGAGAGACTGGGGATACCTGCTTATAACTGGTGGAGCGAAGGACTTCACGGTGTTGCAAGAGCAGGAACGGCTACTATGTTTCCACAGACTATAGGTCTTGCGGCAATGTTTGACGAAGAAGCTGTATTTAAAGCTGGAGAAATTACTTCAATAGAAGCAAGAGCAAAATACAATGAATATTCCGCTCACGGTGATCGTGACATATATAAAGGACTCACACTCTGGTCGCCTAATATCAATATTTTTCGCGATCCGAGATGGGGAAGAGGTCAGGAGACCTACGGAGAAGATCCGTTCCTGACAACTCGTCTGGGAGTTGCTTATACAAAGGGACTTCAGGGCGACGGAAAGGTACTCAGAGTATCAGCCTGTGCAAAGCATTTTGCGGTACACAGCGGACCTGAGGCTACAAGACATGAGTTTGACGCAAAGTCGAACATGAAGGACATGACAGAAACTTATACAGCAGCTTTTGAAGCCCTTGTAAAAGAGGCTAAGGTAGAAAGCGTCATGGGTGCATACAACCGCGTAAACGGTGAGCCTGCCTGTGCAAGCAAGTTCCTTATGGGCAAGCTTGACGAGTGGGGCTTTGACGGACACTTTGTATCAGACTGCTGGGCAATAAGAGATTTCCACACAAATCACGGTGTGACAAAGACCGCTCCCGAGTCAGCGGCACTGGCGTTAAAGACAGGCTGTAATCTCAACTGCGGAAATACATATCTACACCTTCTCACTGCTTTCAATGATGGACTCATAAACGAGAATGATCTCAGAGAGTCCTGCGTAAAGCTTATGAGAACAAGAGTAAGACTTGGTATGTTTGACAAGTCCACAGAATACGACGATCTTGATTACGATATCGTATCCTGTGACGAGCACAAGGCGTTCTCACTCAGATGTTCGGAACGTTCAATGGTGCTCCTGAAAAACAACGGTATCCTGCCGCTTGACGGCAGCAAATACAAGACTATCGGAGTTATCGGACCAAATGCCGACAGCGTTCCCGCACTTGAGGGCAACTACAACGGCAAAGCTGACGAGTACGTAACATTCCTCAATGGAATACGCGAGGCTCACAGCGGAAGAGTCATCTACTCCGAGGGAAGTCACCTTTATAAGGACAGATGCATGGGACTTGCACTTCCCGACGACAGACTTGCAGAGGCTGCAATAATCGCAGAACACTCAGATGTAGTTGTTCTTTGCGTAGGTCTTGATGCAACTATCGAAGGTGAAGAGGGAGATACAGGAAACGAATTCTCCTCAGGTGACAAGATAGACCTCAGACTTCCCGAGTCACAGAGAAAGCTTGTTAAGACGGTAATGGCTACAGGAAAGCCCGTCATCATAGTAACTGCCGCAGGCAGTGCGATAAATGTGGAAGCCGACTGCGACGCGCTCATTCAGGCGTGGTATCCCGGTCAGCTTGGAGGAAGAGCTCTTGCGAATATACTTTTCGGCAAGGTATCACCTTCGGGAAAGCTTCCCGTTACATTCTATGAGGACGCTTCAAAGCTGCCCGATTTCTCGGATTACAGCATGAAGGACCGTACTTACAGATATGCCAAAGGGAATATACTTTACCCCTTCGGCTTCGGACTTACTTACTCCGAAACTGAATGTTCGGAGCTGTCCTTTGAAAACGGTGTAGCATCTGTAAAGATCACAAATACAGGCAGCCGTTCAACAGAGGACGTAGTCCAGTTTTATATTAAAGGTTATTCGGAGAACGCAGTTCCCAACCATAGTCTTTGCGGTTTCAAGAGAGTTGCTCTTGAAGCTGGTGAGAGCAAGACCGTACAGGTAACTCTCCCAGAAAGAGCGTTCATGGCTGTAAACGACAATGGAGAATGGGTAAGGGAAGGCAGTGAATTCACCCTCTACGCAGGAACATCGCAGCCCGACCAGCTAAGCGAAGAGCTTAACGGAAAGAAATGCAAAACTATGAAAATAAATGTCTAATGGAGGATAAAATGGAATTTTTCAAGAATATCGGTAAGATCGAGTATAAGGGCAAGGACAGTACAGACCCTCTCTCATTCAAGTACTACAATCCCGATGAGATCATCAATGGCAAGAAGATGCGCGACCACCTCAAGTTTGCTCTTTCATGGTGGCACACAATGGGCGGCGACGGAACAGATATGTTCGGCTGCGGCACCACTGACAAGTCATGGGGCGAAACTGATCCCGCTGCAAGAGCAAAGGCTAAGGTCGATGCTGCATTCGAGATCATGGATAAGCTCTCTATCGACTACTACTGCTTCCATGACCGCGACCTCTCTCCCGAGTACGGCAGCCTCAAGGCTACCAACGATC
>CAMYYQ010000247.1 GCA_947303535.1 uncultured Ruminococcus sp. | reverse complement strand
CTAATAACAGACAGTGGTTTTATAAATCTTGATTTTCTCGGCAACCTCGGACATTCTATCACAAAGGACAAGAATAATCGTATCTATACCGAGAAAGGCAACAAAGCTCTTCTTTCATCAGTGGACTATTTCACGTTTGAGCCGCATATCAGCGTCAAGGGCTCGAAATACGGCTACAAGAAATAGAATATATACTACTTTGCTGACGGTGTGTTTAAAGAACTATAATTGATAATAAACAGGAGGTAACCATGCCATTTGATTTTAAGAAAGAATACAAGGAATATTATATGCCGAAAAACAAGCCGCAGATAGTTGAAATACCGTCAATGAATTACATAGCTGTCCGCGGCAAAGGCGACCCGAACGATGAAAACGGCGAATACAAAAAGGCAATAGAGGTGCTTTATGCGGTGGCGTATACGCTGAAAATGAGCTACAAGACAGACTATAAGATAGACGGCTTTTTCGAGTATGTTGTGCCGCCGCTGGAGGGCTTCTGGAAGAGCGAAAACGATGGAGCTTTCGACTATGCAGACAAGTCGGAGCTGAAGTGGATATCCGTTATCAGGCTTCCCGATTTTGTCACGAAGAAGGACTTTCAGTGGGCGGTAGAAACCGCTTCAAAGAAGAAAAAGCTGGACTGCTCCACAGCTGAATTTCTTACTGTTAACGAAGGCTTGTGTGTGCAGATAATGCACAACGGTTCATACGATGACGAACCTGCGACCGTAGAAATAATGGACGAATTTATAGCTGAAAACGGATATCAGAACAATATCAGCAGTGAACGTCTGCACCACGAAATATATCTCTCTGACCCAAGAAAAGCTCCGCCCGAGAAGTGGAAAACGGTTATCCGTCACCCGATAAGGAAGTGTGAATAAAATGGAATTTGAATACTACAACCCAAGCGATGATAAAAGAAGCTGTGTCGTGCGGACTCTGACAAAGCTAACGGGTAGCCGAACAAAAAACACAGGTGATAAAAATGTCAGAAGTAAAAGAATATAAATGTCCGTCCTGCGGAGCTCCGATGTATTATGACATCAACCAGAAAACTTTGTCATGCAGATTCTGTCAGAATACATACGATCAGGATTATATTATCTCCCACTTCGATGAAGAAACTAACGGAAAGCTTTCCTGATTTTGACTGGGTAAAAAGGTCAAAAGCAGTATGGGAGCCATATGTAAGCGATAAGATCGAAGAATTTGAATGCCCCTCATGCGGCGGAAAGATAATAACCCGGTCTTCGACTGCAACGGCAAAATGTCCGTTTTGCAAAGCAGATGTTCCGGCTTGCAGCCGATCTGAAAAAGGAAACAGGCGCGGATATAAAGTTCATCAATCTTTCAGGCGGCGTAGGAGTAGCATACAGACCTGAACAGACGCCCAATGATATTATCGCCATCGGAGAAGGAGTCCGCAGGGTTTTTGAGGAAATACTTGTTCCTGCGGGACTGGGTGACGTTGCCATATTTACAGAAATGGGAAGATTTATGCTTGCGCCTTATGGAGCGCTTGTGACCCGTGTACTGCATAAAAAACACATATATAAAGAATATGTGGGCTGCGACGCCTGCGCTGCAAATCTGATGCGTCCCGCAATGTACGGAGCGTACCACCATATCACCGTACTCGGCAAAGAGGACGAACCGTGTACTTATATGTGCGATGTAACAGGAGGACTGTGCGAGAATAACGATAAATTTGCGATCGACCGTATGCTTCCGCCTGTGGATATCGGGGATCTGATATATATTCACGATACAGGAGCTCACGGTTTCTCAATGGGCTACAATTACAACGGCAAGCTGCGCTCTGCCGAGCATCTTCTCTGTGAGGACGGCAGTGTAAAAATGATACGCCGTGCGGAAACGCCTGCCGACTATTTTGCAACATTCGATTTCTGCAATATCCTTGATAAGTATATTAAGCAGTAATAATAATATCGTCTTTTTTTCAATAAGAAACTGCTATTAGAACAACACGCCGCAGGAATTGTTCTGCGGCGTGATTTTGTGTATTGTTGTACTTTTTGATTACAGGTGGAAGTATGCTGTATAATGTACATCAGCGCAGCATACCCAGAGCGTGCTTGGCAGCTATCATTCCGAACGTGTAGCAGCGCCCGAGCGAAAGTCCTGTCTGGTGGAAGGGATAGTCTGCTCCGCCGTAGAATGGTCCGCCCAGATTTCCTGCGCAGTAAAGTCCCTCGATGGGCTTGCCGTCGGAGTCAAGAGCCTGAGCGTTTTCATTGGTGATGACTCCCGAGACCTCAGCCGATACGCGGATGTGCTTTCTTGCTCCCCAGAACGGAGCCTTTTCTATCTTGTGCATATACTTCGCAGGCTTGCCGAAGTCCGTATCGCAGCCCTTTTCGCAGAGCTCGTTGTAGCGGTCAATGGAGGCCTTCATCTTGTCGTAGGGGATGCCCAGTTCCTTTGCAAGTTCCTCAAGAGTATCGCACCTGTGGAGGTCGATGAGGTTCTTGAAAACGCCCTGCGGCTCCTCGACAGCTCCGGGTATGAACTTCTCCATGACGAATGGCGGAACACAGCCGTCCACAAAGCTGTCCCTGTCCCACTCGGTATAGCTGTTGTCGTATATCGCGCAGTACCAGCCCTTTGAGCCGTCCTTGTGGTCGGCGTCCAGCATGGAGCCCTTGAATTTTGGCTGATATTTCAGCAGGTTGCCCATGTACACAAAGCCCGTGTACTCGTTGGTGAAGCGTTCCCCGTCCATATTCAGATAGAGGAAGGGCTCCTCGAACATGAGAGCGGAGTCGAAGTCGTGCATCATCTTGGTGTGACCGAGGTTTTCCATTTTTGCGCCTGCGCTTATGGCGAGGATATGACCGTCGCCCGTCTTGCCGAACTGCTTCTTGTCAAACTCCGCGATATCGGGACACCAGCGCTTTACCATAGCGGCGTTGTTGGTGTAGTCTCCCGTAGCGAGAATGACAGCCTTTGAAGCGTTGAACTGTATATACTTGCCGTTCTTGTCCCTGGCGATAACCCCCGTGACGCGCTTGCCGTCCATGACCGGCTTTACCGCGGGAGTTGAGAAATAAGCGTGCAGGTTATCGTGCTTTTCCATGATGTTATTGAGGGCATTGTGGAGGGCGTTTCCCACGTTGAGCGGCTTCGGACCTATCCACGGAGCCCAGAAATAGCAGTGGTCGTCGCCGTAATCGTAGCTGTTCATGCGGTCCTTCCATACGCCTGTGAAGTCGCCGCTGGTGCTTCTGAACGCGCAGAGCTTGTCGCCGTCGTTGAGGAGCTTTGCGCTCTCGGCGTTGTTGTCCACCTTGCTTCCGTCGCCGTACTCGGTCTCCTTTGTGAGTCCTGCGCGGTTGAGGAACCACATCATAGCCTCCTCGGAATGATCGGCGTATGCGCGGAGCTGTTTTGTATCGGCTCTCCAGTCGCAGAGACTGTTGGTGTGGTGTATCCACTT
>CAMYYQ010000246.1 GCA_947303535.1 uncultured Ruminococcus sp. | reverse complement strand
AGTGAGCCTACGCTCTTTGATATGGACATATTATTGTCATTGAGAATGACTATAAGATTTCTCTGAAGCCCTCTTCCGCAGTTGTTCATGGCTTCGTAAAACATTCCGCCTGTCATTGCTCCGTCACCGATAACTGCCACAGCATAGTTATCCTTGCCCTGAAGCTCCATAGCTTCGGCAATTCCGCAGGCAACTGACACAGAAGTACTGCTGTGACCGCTTATGAACGTGTCATGGGGAGATTCCTCAGGCTTCGGGAAGCCTGATATGCCCCCCTCCTGCCGAAGCGTTGAAAATCTGTCAAGTCTGCCTGTGAGTATTTTATGTGTATATGCCTGATGACCTACATCCCATACTATCTTGTCCTCAGGCGAATTGAAATTGCGGTGTATCGCCATAGTAAGCTCTACCGCTCCCAGATTTGAGGCAAGGTGTCCGCCTGTTGCGGATACCGTTGAAATAAGGATATTCCTTATCTCCTTGCATAAGCCTGCGCACTGGTTCAGCGAAAGCTTTTTAAGGTCCTTTGGGAGATCAAGCTCCTCCAGTGTGACCTTTTCATTCATATTTATGTTATCCTTCATTTTTACGAAATGCGGATATATCCGCAGCTCCTTTTAATTAGTTCTTTCTTTTCAGAAGCATTTCCGTCAGCTCTGTGAGGAATGCGTCCTTTCCGAATACTTCAAGACAGCCAAGTGCCTCTTCTGTTATGCTGTTGGCTATCTCCTGAGCCTTTTCAACTCCATAAAGTGTTACAAATGTGGTCTTGTTTTCCTCTGCATCACTGCCTACAGGCTTTCCAAGCTCCTCAGTTGTGCTTGTAACATCAAGGATATCATCTATTATCTGGAATGCAAGTCCAAGCTTAAAACCGTAATCTGCGGCTGCCTGTATCTTTGCTTCATCTGCTCCTGCACATATACAGCCCATGATGCATGATACTGCAATGAGCTGTCCTGTCTTGTGGCGGTACATATTGCGCAGATTTGCTTCGTCAACATCGCTGCGCTCCTCATTTTCCATATCTATGACCTGTCCGCCTATCATTCCCTCTCTGCCTACTGCCTTTGCAAGACATGAGATGATCTTTACTTTCTGCTCGGCTGTAAGGCTGTCATCGTTAGCTATTATCTCAAAGGGCTGAACCGAAAGTGCATCGCCTGCAAGTATAGCCATTGCTTCACCGTAAGCCTTGTGACATGAAGGCTTTCCGCGGCGGAAGTCATCATTGTCCATTGCAGGAAGATCGTCATGTATAAGCGAGAATGTGTGTATCATCTCTATTGCAGCAGCAGGTGCAACTGCCTTTCTGTAGTCGCCGCCCAGCGCATTGCAGAATGAATATACCAGCACGGGACGGATACGCTTTCCGCCTGCTTCAAGGGAATAATTCATTGCGTCTATGAGGTCCTTCTGAGCTGACATAGTTTCCGAATGTGCATTGTATTTCCTGAGATTTTCCTCAGTAAAGCTTATATATTCGCTTAGCTTTTCTTTAAATCCTGACATATTATTTCTCTGACGGAGCTGTTCCGTCGTCCTCCGTGATCTTTATCTGTGCTTCATCAAGCTGTTTGCGGCAGGCTGCTGAAAGCTTTACGCCCTCGCCGTATAATTCCACAGCTTTTTCAAGTGGGATATCCCCTTTTTCAAGCTCGGTCACTATCTTTCCGAGCTTTGTCATATTATCTTCAAATGTAAGCTTTTCTTTCATTTTATCACCATTTATCAGTTATCTCGGCTTCAGCACCGCCGCTGCCGAATGTGATCTTTATCTTGTCGCCATTTTCAAGAGTCTCAGAACTGCTGAGAAGCTTGTCCTCTTTGTATACAAGGGAATAACCTCTTGAAAGCACTTTGAGCGGGCTCAGGCTGTCAAGCTTCGCTATCCTCTCAGAGAGCAGATGCTCAAGGCGTTCCACATATCTCGAAAAGGCAGTTTCACGCCTTTTATCAAGTCCTGCAAGCTTCTCGGCGGTAAGCTTTAACCTATTCTCGGGAGACTGCGCCGAAAGTCTGGCGTTAAGTGCGACGAATCTGTCACTTGCCTTGTCAAGCTTAGCAAGTACAGAACGTTCTGCTCTGCGTTCAAGTATGGCTATCTTTTCATATATAGCCGCAATATCGGGAGCTGCAAGCTCCGCTGCTGCCGACGGCGTAGGCGCACGAAGATCAGCTGCAAGGTCAGCTATGGTATAATCAGTTTCGTGTCCGACTGCGGATATCACAGGGACTTTGCAATTGTATACCGCATATGCCACCTTTTCGGTATTGAAGGCGCTGAGGTCCTCACTTGAACCGCCGCCGCGTCCTACGATGATAACATCACAGCCTGCGGATTCTGCGCGGAGTATGCCCCTGCACACGGAATCAGCCGCACCTTGGCCCTGTACGATAGCATTGACTGCATATAATTCACACAAGGGATAACGTCTCGATAATACGTTTATTATGTCGCGCACAGCTGCTCCGCTGAGCGAGGTAACTGCGCCTATTTTCTTTGGCATTGGCGGTATGGGACGCTTATGGGCTGTATCAAATATTCCCTCTTTGGCAAGCTTCTTTTTCAGCTGTTCAAGAGCTGCTCCTGCCGCTCCTGTGCCCTCGGGAATGATATCATTGACGTAGAGCTGATATGCTCCGTCACGCTCATATACTCCGATACTTCCAGAAACTATTACCGACATACCGTCCTCGGGCTCAAATCTGAGACGCGATGCCGCACTTGCAAAAATTACTGCTTTTAGTGAACTTTCGCTGTCTTTTAATGTGAAGTATACGTGTCCGCTGCGGTAATGCTTTACGTAGTCCGTTATCTCGCCGCGAACCATTATGCCCTGTATATTTCTGTCGTTTTTAAGTACTGAACCTATGTATTTATTTATCTGTGTTACTGTGATTACAGGCATCTATTTCTCTCCTGTGGTTTTCAGATAACCATATATAGCCACTCCTGCTGCGTTGTCGCATGAGAACTGCGGCTGCGCAAAGCTTGCAGTCGGGAAACGGGAAATTATCCTGTCGCGGATAATAACATCCGACATTACTCCGCCTGCAAATACAAGGGGAAGCTCTCCGTATTCGCTGACAGCATGAGCTGTCATTGCTATTATAGTCTCGGCTATGAAGTCGAGGCAGTATTTCGCTATATTCTCGGGACTTTCACCACTGTCAAGCATATCGCCGCACTTATTCTCAACTCCCGAAAGACAGCAGCTGCCGTTTTTCAGTACAGCCTTTACCTTGAAGTGCTTATTAGCGTTCATGGCAAGCTTTTCAAGCTCTGCTCCGCATGGGAATTTAAGTCCCAGCATTACGCCTGTGCGGTCTATAGCCTGTCCTGCTTTCAGGTCCAGTGATGTACCTATCTCGGTTATTTTCAGCACAGTCTCATCATCAGGCTCACATAGGAGACAATCGGTAGTTCCGCCGCTTACGTGAAAGGCTATGAAGCGCTCATTCACA
>CAMYYQ010000245.1 GCA_947303535.1 uncultured Ruminococcus sp. | reverse complement strand
GTGGTCTCATACAGGTTCTTACCGATAAGCTCAGCGTCCTTTGCATCGACCTTATGAGGCTCGGGAGCAGTATTAAGTATTATATTGTGGAGCTTTTTCAGAAGTGCCTTTCTGGTATCGGCTGTGAGCCAGTCGGCATTGCTTATAAGCTCATCATAGCTGTCTATGATATCGTCAAAAAGCTCATGAATACCCTTGTCAAGCTCGGGAGTATAAAATCTCTCCGCATATACCTCACTTATCTGGTAAGCAAGATTCGATTCTACTATTGTTGCAGCCTGATCTTCTATAGTTTCCTTGCTTTCGGGAGCATACTCCTTCAGTATCTTATTGCTGTCGGAAATAAAATCACGGTTGCCGTAAAGATAAGATGTAAATATATAAGTTTTCCACTTATCCAGATTTTCATCTGTTATAAGAGAATTTATAGTTTTCAGCTGTTCGGGATCACAGATATAGATACCGTCCGTACTGTTTTTTACATCTCCCAAGAACATTTCCACAGCAGAGCCGTCAAGATTTGACATGATGCTGTCGAATTCCTCAAATGTAGACATGGGCACCTTTGAGATATTCTCAAGAGTCTCCTTTGTTTCAAAATCCGTATGATGAGCTATTTCAAGACCGAGATATACCATTTGCCTGCCCTTTTCATCGGCTGTTTCATAGTCATCGCCCATTACTCTGTGCATATCTCTTGCTATATTGTTAGCTTCCTTGCACTTTTCGGAATCATCATTTATATCTTCAAGGCTCGTTTCAATGAAGGCTTTTGCAGGTGCAATATACAGAGAATTCCTTGAACTGTTTCTGAAATCATTCATAATATCGAAACCGAAAAAAGACCTTGCCCCGCTATTACGTACCAGTTCGCCCCAGATGCTGAAAAGCTCCTGTATATCCCCGGCATTAAGTATCTTTTCACAGTTGTCCATTACTTCTTTATATACAGAACCGTCGTCCTTATAGTCCATAGCCTGATGATAAAGGTCATGGATAAGCTGCTCATTGCTGCCCTTAGCGTATTTCTCGGTACTGCTGCCTATCTCCTTTATCATATCGGGAATGATATCTCTGTTATCCTCGTCCTCAAAGCCCGACATATAGCTCTCGCCGTAGGGTATCTCAGCATTAATGAGCTGATCGTAGTTGACATAGCCGTAAAAATCGTCCTCAGCTCTGGGCTTTTCCATTTTCTTGTCTTTCTTTTCATTGGCTTCCCCTGCGGCAGGTTTAGTGTCATCGCTCTCGATTTTCTCCGATGATGAACAGCCTGCACAGCTTACTGCAAGCATTCCTGCAAGAAGAAACGACAAGACTCTAAAATGCTTCTTCATTTTCGTCCTCCAATAAATACTATGGCATATAAAAAACTAATACCACGATATATATTATACATTTAGAGGAAATCCTTGTCAATTAAATAATTCTTAAATAAGTCTTAATTGCAAATAAGAATATTGTTTTTGAACGCTTCATAAAAAAACGGAGCTGTAAAAGCTCCGCTTTCTTATACTATTTTACACCTCATCGCAGTACACTGCAATAGCCTTTGCTGCAAATTCTGCTGCACCCTTGCCGCCTGCACTGTTGATATGCTCTCTGAACTCTCCGTCGGCTGTATACATCTTGCCAAGTCCGCTGAGTATCTCATTGGTACAGGTATAAAAATGCTCGGTTATGAAGCCTTGCAGCTTCTTCACCATTGCCTGCGCCTCATCGCTTTCGTGACTTCCCTCTTTAAGCTTTCCGAACTCAGCAAAAAGCTGCATGAAGTCCTCCATTACCTGCTGATTCTCCTCGTCCGAACGCTTCTTCTGTGAGAACTCCTCATAAGCCTGAGTATTGCCCCATTTTTCCTTTGCGCGTTTTGTGTATTCGTTGATCTTTGATGTGTCAAATGCAGAAAAATCCACTGCTCTCACTCCTATCATTTTAATTCCGCGAGCGAAGGTTATAAGATCGTCAAGTCTTTTCCTTTTCAGTTCCAGCAGCTCTATCTGCTGCTCAAGAGCCTGCTTACGGTCGAAATCGGGACTGCTCACTATGCGCACTATATCCTTTAGCGGAAACTCCAGTTCGCGAAAAAGCAATATCTGCTGGAGCCTTTCCAGTGCCGTATCGTCATACAGCCTGTATCCGCCCTCGGTATGTGACGCAGGGGGCAGAAGCCCTATCTCATCGTAATATCGCAGAGTGCGTATACTCACTCCCGTCAGCTCACTGACCTGCTTGACTGTCATCATTTTATCCACTCCTCTCGTGTGATCTCAGTATAGACCATGACGTAACGTGAGAGTCAATAGTATTTTTCATCTTTGTAGGAACTCACAAATAGCGCACGCCGACTTTGTATATTTTACTCAATGGGTATCCATATCTGACTTCTGTAGTCGGGAGAAGTCATATCGCCGTCGGGGTAGGCTTCTATGTCCATTTCATAAGTGGGCTTATATCCCGATGTTGGGAAGAACTCCGAGCACAGCTCGTGCCAGAGCTGCTGTATGGCGTCGGGCATAGCTCCCCTGCACTCAGCCACTACCCATTTTCTTGCAGGGATAGTGTTTACACGATAGCCTTCGGGAGCTGCTGTATCGGGAGCACACTTAACAGCAATTCCGTAGTCAAAGCTTTCGTCATTAGTGTGTCCGTTTCCGTAACAGGTACCGAATACATAGCTTTTGTCCGATGCGTGAGCAAGCAGGGTATCTATTATGCCTTCTTTGTTTGCTCTGCCCCAGAATTCGGGGATAGTGTTCAGATTCTGAGCACCTGCCACAGTATGACGCTCAACCTTTTCAAGTACCGTAAACGCTTCCTTTTCAACTATTCTGTAATCCATAGTATTACCGCCTTTCAGTATTATCTGCACTCTGAGGCGTGAGAACGACCTGAGACCCGCTTTCATCTGCCTTGCCTCCGTAGGTGTAACTCCGTGAAAGGCTGTAAAGGCGCGGGTAAAGCTGTCGGGCGAGCTGTAGCCATACTTCAAAGCTATATCTATTACCTTTTCATCTGTGGAAACAATATCGCCGCCTGCGAGAGAAAGCCGCCTGCTGCGGATATACTCTCCCAGCGTCAGACCGCATAACGCTCCGAAGATACGCTGGAAATAGAAAGCCGAACAAGCCGCGCGCGCTGCGATATCATTATAGTCCAGCTCCTCGATGATATTGTCCTCGATGTAGTCGATAGCACTTTGTATGCCCTCTGCCCAGTTCATAGTCATTCCTCCTCTTGGTGTGATTCCATTGTACCATAAAGGCGGTACGCTGTCCCGACAATTTATGCGCTCTTGTGTCAGATCATTATCTCAGCAGCCGAAAACAGTACTGCACTGCCGGATATTTTCACTCTTTCTCCGCTTACCTCACAGTGCAGTACGCCTGTTCGCCTTGAAGCCTGAAATGCAGTGATACTGCTTTTATTCAGCCTTTTGCACCAGTACGGCGCAATCATGCAGTGCGCCGAGCCTGTTACGGGATCCTCGGTTATACC
>CAMYYQ010000244.1 GCA_947303535.1 uncultured Ruminococcus sp. | reverse complement strand
CATCTTTAAGCTCAGGCATTACATTGCGCACGAACCAGTCAACGCCCTTGCGCTTTACAAGTCTGCCTACGGTTATTATAACGGTATCGTCCTCGGATATGCCGTTTTTTCTGCATATCTCGCTGTAATCCGCACACTCGCCGCTGAACTGCTCAGTATCAACTCCGCAGTTTATAACGCAGGAACGCTTTCCGCCGCGCTTGCGGAAGGTCTCGTCAGTCTCGCGGCTGATAGAGATATATCTGTCGAATTTATTGTAGAAAAGCTTCAGATAAAGCTGATAGAGCTTGTTTTTGAAGGTGATGTCAAGTCCGAAAACATTGACAACTACCTTTTTGCGCGGGTGGAAAAGCTTCGTAAAGAAGCCAACGGAGCTGAGAAGTGCATCGCCCACAAAGATAATATCGTACTTGCCTGCCTTGAACACTGTCTTCAGCAGTGCATAGGGCAGAAACCATGCAAGATGCTTCTGTGACTTGCCAAGCGATATGATGTCAGCATCTACCTTTGAGGGATCGAAATTATTGTAAAGATTATAGCTGAAATTCTCCATTCCGCCAACAGCAGGCGGATATTTTCTTGTGATATAAAGCAGCTTAATTTTCTTCATTCTTCTTCTCCTCGTCACTCTTGCCGCACTCTATCTTTCTCACTCTGTACTGAACGTCCTCAAGGAGCTTTCTGTTTGCTGAGATAGTGTCTCCGAGGAGTCCTATGGTAATGGTCTGGAAGCCCATCATTATGAGTATGGCTGTGAGGATAAGAGACTGGATATGTCCGTCGCCGTCGCCCATTGCCATGAGAATAAGGAAGCGCACACCCAGTATCGCGCCTAAAAACATGAGTATAAATCCAATGGACATAAAGAATTTAAGTGGCTTGTACATAACGAAGGAACGTGTGATAACTGTTGAGGAACGCTTCATGTAACGCCACATACTCGAAAAAAGTCTTGAGGGTCTTGTCTCGGGGTTTGTCCTTATGGGTACTGAAGTCATGGCAGTCTTGTTATTGCCCGCCTGTATTATAGTTTCAAGAGTATAGGTATACTCGTTCACAACGTTAAGTCTAAGTGCGGCATCACGGGAATATGCTCTGAATCCGCTGGGAGCATCGGGGATATCGGTACCCGATGCAACACGTACTACCCAGCTTCCGAGATGCTGGAACTTCTTCTTTTTCCACGAGAAATGCTCTGTTTCGTCAATAGGTCTTTCGCCTATGACTATATCGGCTTTCTGGTCCAGTATGGGGCGGACTATCTTCTCGATATCAGCTCCGCAGTACTGATTGTCAGCATCAGTATTTACTATGATATCCGCGCCGAGGTGAAGGCAGGCATCTATACCTGCCATAAAGCCCTTTGCAAGACCTTTATTGCGCTTGAATGATACTATATGATGAAAACCCAGCTCACGGGCTTTTGCCGCGGTATTGTCCTTGCTTCCGTCATTTATGATAAGGTACTCTATAGTGTCGATACCGTCGATATGTCTGGGCAGGTCGTTATATGCCAGCTCCAGCGTTTCCTCCTCGTTATAGCATGGTATCTGTATGATAAGCTTCATATTTACATTCCTTTCTATCAAGTTGCAGGTGAAAAGCGCACTGACTGTATTGCTATTCCAAGCTTACGGGAGTCAGCAGGATTTGACACAGAAGCACTCCACAGCGGACTCTGTATCTCAAGGATATTTTCTCCGTCCTCTATCTGCTCACTGTCCACCTCAAAGTGGAGGGGCTGACCGTTATTCTCGGGAGTTATAGCTTCTGTTCCTATCTTCTCGCCGTTCATAAGGAGAGTTACCTCAACACAGTCTGTTCCCATTTTATCAAGAGGCAGTCCGCAGCCGAATTCCATAGTAATATCGTAATCCCCGGGGTAAAGTCCACATTCTATCTGTGCCTTTTCGCTGTCTGTCCAGCAGAAAAAGCTCTCAAGCTGAGACACGCCGCTCATCTTTGTGTAATCCCCTGCGGCAGTATACATAAAGCGGTATTTATCGTAGGAATATATCCTTATATCCTCTTCTGTCACCCAGAAACTGCGTGAAAGCGGAACGACAGTGCCCGTATTCACCATATCGTCCTCGATATGATGCAGCTTGTTTGAGTAAACAGCTGAGTAATCCTCATTATCAAGAGCAAGCTCCGTGATAATGATAACTCTGCCGTATCTTGCAGCAAGTCTGTCTATCTGCTCGGCATCGTCCATATCTTGCGGGATAACTGCTGCACCTGTCATGCTCTTTACAGGCAGCCATAATCTTGAAGCATATGTGGGAGAGATGACCACGCAGTCGTCTTTGTCCACGAAATCCGCAATGTCCTCGATAATGCTCCATTCCATGCGTGTATCGTCCTTATTGAGCATGAGATATCTGTCAAAACGGGCAAGATAAACAAGTCCGAAAGCTGTTACAGGTATGAGTACCTTTCCTCCTGCACGGTCAAGTGCTGCGACACTGAATATAACAGCGACAGGTATGAAAGGTGTGAGATAGCGCGAGTAATAGTAGAAGTACTGGATATCATATCTCAGGAATGAGGAATAGACAAGTATACAGTAGAAGAACATGATGAAAAGCACAAGTCTTGACTGACGCTCTGCGAAGTATTTTGCATAGATAACTGCAAATATCATTCCGAGAGGCATGAGTACAAGTCCTGCATTGCCTGCAAAGCCCCATAATGCAAGGTGGCTCGCTTCTTTCCAGCTGCTGTACTTCATGAATGCCCTTGCTATGATGTATGCGGTCGGCAGTATCACCATAAGGCGAAGAAGCAGTATAAATCCCTTTGAAGCTGCCGCATCACGGGTGAATTTGATGCTGCTGAAATCTTTTTTCGTGCGCTTCTTCACTATGAATATAAACAGTAACACAGCAACTGCGGCACCTGCCGACAGTGCAGAAACTATCATAGTGATATTGTTAACGCCTATACCGCCCACAAATACAGGGCTGTAGTTGTTCATGGTGTAGAAAGGCTGTATCTGCTTCATCATAAAGAAGCTTGCAAGATAACCGAGTATCGTCACAGGCATGAGCACTGCGTACTGTCTGTCTCGTGTGAACACGTACATTCCGCCGTATATCAGCACAAACATAGGTATCATGGTATATATGGACACATGATAGCAGCCAAATACCGCTATTGGTATCACCGACAGCCATTTGTGCTTCGGGTCGTCATCATCTGTCATAAAGTAAAGGAATGTGGCAGGCAGAAGTGTCAGGAGCATCTCCGTCAGGGAAGCCTTTGCTGCCCATATTATAACAGGCGCGAATGCCGCTGCTGCACAGGCGCAGGCAGAAGCAACGGGCTTCAGCTTTAAATTACGGCATATGAAATATACAATGAATATGAGGCATATGAAAAGCAAAGTCTCAAAGCCCTGCATACTGCTCATGCCGAATATAGTGCCCCACATGGCAAGGAGTGCAGAATATGTGGGTATACCGTGGATAATTCCCGATACAGGACTTACGTTCCTGTCGTATACAGTGTC
>CAMYYQ010000243.1 GCA_947303535.1 uncultured Ruminococcus sp. | reverse complement strand
ATCCGGATCTCTTTCCGCAACATAAGATTTTTATAAACTCTATACCGGGAACAAAGTTGGATGATGATGTTTACGACCTGGTAGAGTCTTTGCTTCTTGCCAATTCCAAAGCAGTTGTCATAGAGATGACCGAGGAAACCAATCTTACCTCCGAAGAAATAGATGAGATGAAGAAGCGGTATGAAAGACTCGGTATACAGATAGCGGTTGATGATTACGGGAGCGGGTACTCCAATGTCAGCAATCTGATCCAGTATATGCCTGATTATGTCAAGATCGACCGCTCTCTCCTGAGCGGCATACAGGATCAGCCTAAAAAGCAGCACTTTGTCAGCGAGATCATTGATTTCTGCCACGATAACAATATCATGGCTCTCGCAGAGGGTGTTGAGACTTCGGAAGAACTGCGCACTGTGATACATCTTGGTGCAGACCTGATACAGGGCTTCTATACTGCAAGACCGTCGGCTGAGATCATTTCTCAGATAGATGAGAAGCTCATGAATGAGATAAAACAGTATCATCAGGAGCATATCGACGGCAGCAACAAGAAAGTCTACTCAGCAGGCAAGACCAACCGTATCTCACTTACAAAGCTGGTCAAGAACGGCTATACTGATATTGTTGTCGGTAACGACGAAATGGTATATAAAGATGTTTCCATTATCGGAACTCCCGAAATGAAAACCAATGTCCACCTGCGCGTCGAAGCAGGCTACAACGGAAGCATAACCCTTGAAGACGTAGTCTTTACAAATATCAAAAAACGTCCGTGTATCGAGATAGGTGCCGATTCAAACGTTACTATCGTTCTTTGCGGAACAAATCACCTGCTCGACTCGGGTATACAGGTACACGAGACCTCTAAGCTTACTATAGAAGGCGACGGCACTCTTGATATCGACCTCAATGCTCCCGAATACTACGGCATCGGAAATACTCTTGACGCTCGTCACGGTGAACTTGTATTCGAGCAGGACGGTGCTATAAGAATAAACTGCCGCGGACAAAAGGGCGTATGCATAGGCTCGGGTCTGGGCGGTAACATATCAATAAACAGCGGAGAATACAATTTCAAATCGTGTACCGAGTCCTGTGTTGGTATAGGTGCTGTAACAGGCGAAGCTGACCTTAACATAAATATGTGTCTCATAGAAGCTGAATTCACAGGCGAAACCAGTCTGTTCATTGGCTCACTTGAAAATAACGCTTATGTTTCAGTCAACAAGACCACTTTTCATCTATTCGGCAAAAGCCATTATATGTGCTGTATGGGCTCATTAAACGGAGCTGAAGCAAAAGTCAGCACCGACAGCTTCGGAGCTGTATTCAACATCATGTCGGACAATTCAACTGTTTTCGGTGCTATGCACGGCAGATCTGACATAACTCTCTGCGATTCCTCGCTAAAGCTTGAGGATACAGGCAAAAAAGCTCTTATTTTCGGCGGATATGACAGCAATACGACAATTAACATCTTAAATTCAGATGTTAATGCCGAAGTACGTTCCGCTATCGAAAAAGATACGTATGCTCCCGAGGAAAGCATACGTATCGTTAACGGAAGGATAAATATACGTGTAAACGATAATGAGATAAAACATAATATCACTTTTGATTATACATGACTATTTATGCTTATTCCTCCCCGACTATACCGTGAACTGCGGCAAAGTCGGGATCATATGCAAATCTCTCATCGGAGGTGAAAAAACCAATGATCAATTCCCTTAAAACAATAGCATTCTTCGGATGTGCTCTGACAAGCAGATACAGGAGCGGACTCTGCAAATGTTTCAATAATGCGGCAAAAAAGATCAATGCCAATATAGTATACTTCAATTCTCTCGGAAAAATAGGAGAAAAGACTCTTGAATTCTCTGAGGGTGAATATGATCTCATAGATTATATCGATCTGGAACAGTTTGACGGCATTATCTACGACGGCGAAGGCTATAACGTAGAAGGTGCGGAGGAAAAGATCATCAAAAAACTGCGCACTGCAAAATGTCCTGTAATTTCTATAAGCACTCATGTTGACGGATTCTACAATATAGAATTTGAAGACGCATCAGGTATGCGGAGACTTGTGGAGCATTTCATAGATGTTCACAAGCATACGAAATTAGGCTTCATGACAGGCTATCTGTCACACCCTGACGCGCAGCTGAGACTGAAAGTGTTCAGGGAGGTAATGAAAGAAAGAGGTCTGCCCGAGGACGGTGTAGGCATATTTGAGGGAGATTTCTGGTTCCATAAGGGCGAGGAAGCCGCAGATTTCTTCCTGTCACGCCCCGAGTGTCCTCAGGCTATAATATGTTCAAACGACTATATGGCAATATCACTTTCAACTGCACTTAAACGAAGAGGGCTAAGGATACCCGAGGATATCGCTGTATCAGGCTATGACGGCTCACCTGAAGGTAAGCAGTTCGTTCCGCATATCACCACCGCTACACGCGAAAGAGAGGATATCGCTGAGAAAACAATGACTATCTTAGAGCAGCTTATGGACAACGGTACGTTCAGCGGTGACAATATAGTTTCTCCGAGAATAATCCCCTCTCAGTCATGCGGCTGTGAAAAAATAGTATATAAAGAAGAGATCCATACCATAGATGAGATCAACAATAATATCCGTTATTTCGATAACTGCGTAAACGACGCACAGGCTGCCATACTCAAGCTGAACAAGGTGGAAAAGCTTGACGAGCTGGAACATTCCTTCAAGGAATGTGCAACAAACTTCGGTGATTACAACGCTTTCTTCCTGTTCACCCAGACCGATACAAAAGGCAGACTTTCATGTACAAGCGAATACTCTGTTCCGTCAGATAAGTTCGTACCGCTGATATGGATAGACAAGGAAAACGAGTATCTAAAAACAGACAAGCCTTTGAGAAGCTCCAATATGGTACCTCAGGTAAATACCGATATCCCGCATTTTTATTATATAATGTGTATATACTGCTCTGAAAGAATGTTCGGATATACTCTTATCGAAATGGAAGATGACGATATCTTCACCGATTTCTATAATATCTTCCTGCTCAACCTTTCGGTAACTATTGAACGTCTTTGGAAAAACGACAACATCAATAAGCTTTACGAAAAACAAAAGGGTCTCTACGAAAAACAGAAGCAGATCAGTATACATGACGCACTTACAGGTATGTTCAACCGCCGCGGATTCAATGACGCTTCCGAATATGCGGTAAACAATCTCGAAAGCAAGACCATTATCTGTACAATGGTACTTGACATGGACGGTCTTAAACACATCAATGATGTGTACGGTCATAATGAGGGCGATGCCGCTATCAAAGCAGCAGCAGATATAATTACTCAGTGCTGTACCTCAAATGAGATAGCAGGCCGTGCAGGCGGCGATGAATTCTATATCTATGCGTCGGATTATTCGCAGGAAAAGCTTGATAAATTCAATTTTGACCTGGCTCGCCTTTGCAATGAGTATAATGCAAGTCAGGGCAAGCCTTACAAGATCGAACTCAGTCACGGCGCATACCTCAT
>CAMYYQ010000242.1 GCA_947303535.1 uncultured Ruminococcus sp. | reverse complement strand
CTCAGTCGGTAGAGCAGGGGACTGAAAATCCCCGTGTCGTTGGTTCGATTCCGACCGGAAGCACCATATAGAACGCTGATGCGTTCTATATACAATGCGGATTTAGCTCATCTGGTAGAGCGCCACCTTGCCAAGGTGGAGGTAGCGAGTTCGAGCCTCGTAATCCGCTCCATAGTACTGGGGTAATAACCTTGGTATTACGTAAATCCCGAAGCAATTGTTTCGGGATTTTTTAATTAATACGGGATAATAGGGAAAATCACTCAAAGGGGTAAAAAATGAAAACATTAAAAGTAACGTCAATGATACTGGCACTTCTCAGCGGTATTGCCTGCTTTACTGTGGGATTTTTTGACAGTATTACGAAAGACCTAATTCTGATATTCGGTTTCAGAGAGGCTTTTGTGGAATGGGTACTGTTCCTGCTGGTGCCTTTCTTCCTCGGAGTTGCTTCATTTGCGCTCTTTATTGAAAAAATAAAGAATGGCGAAAAGCATAAGGGACTCTGGCTGTTCGGAACATTTGTCTTGGTCGGTTCAGCTGTGCTCATGTTCTGTATGTCGAAAAACAATGAAATTTATGTAGGTTCAAGAGAGGTCAAAAGTCCCGGAGGCAGACACTCCGTGATCTATATTACAAAGGATACAAGATCAGGCAAGACTTATAATTATTACCGCAGAGTCGGAACATTTACCTATGAGTATCTGTTTGCAAGCGATGAACCTGTTGAAATAGAGTGGGGAGACCAAACCTTTAATGTTGACGGAAAGCAATTCCCCTGTTCTCCTTATGATGATAAATGATATATGATTGTTGAGGCAGATTATGAAGATACTGAAAATAGTTTTATTGGTGGCAGCTTTGGTCTGCTTTGGCGGCATATGTTATTTAGAAACTACGCAGAGCGGTCTTGAGGATCATGCCGTAAGAGTTTTCTGCGGAATGCCTGAGAACTTTATAAGTAATCTGTGCTTTGTGGGCGTACCGCTTTTTATAGGAGCAGCTGCTGTTATAGCACTTGTGGAAAGGATACGCGCAAATAAAAACGGCGTTCTCATTCTTGGATTTGTTGCTCTGCTCTGCGGAGGCGCTCTGGGACTTATCTATGCTATATCAGGACTTCACCTCGGATACTTTATGCATGAGCTGGAAAGTCCTGATGGTAAGCACTCTGTTTATTACGTGAGAGACAAAGAAACGGGTGATGTTGAGTGGCTTCGCAAGGGCGACGGTCACATATATTACATTATCAAAAGCACGGATTCGGGCGCTCTTGATGATGTAGAATGGAAAGACGATGCACTGTCTGTTGACGGTGAGACGTTTGGATATGATTTGCTTGACAATAATTAATCTTTTATTAAGTCTCGCTTATAAATGCAGCAATAAATTCTTTAGTATTATGAGAAAGAGGTCAAAAAATGAAATTGATAAAAGCATTAAAGTGGATATTCCTTGTACTTGGTATATTATGCCTCGGCGCAATGATATGCCTTATGGTATTCATCGGTGATACCAATCAGCTTATCGCAATATGGAAATTTACGGAAAAATTTATGGTGAATGTGCTTGCACTTGCTGCACCTGCTTTTCTGTGTCTTGGAACTTTTATGGCTTTTTTGCAGATATGGAAAAGGCAGTACGGCGGAAAGAGACTTCCGTCTGTACTTTCGTTGGTATTTCTCGGTGCTCTCGGCTTTTCTTTCCTCATATTCGGTACAAACTGGCTCGGTGAGTCTCTTGTGAGCATGAAAAGTCCTGACGGAAAGCATACCCTTTATTATGTAGACGGAGAGGGCGGCGAAAAGGAAAGCCGTTCTGTATACCGTAAGAGCGGTATGTTTGAGTATGAGCGCATTTTCTATTCCGATAAGAGCTTCAGCGATTTTCAATGGGCTGAGGACGGCGTTGAGCACAACGGAAAGATCTTTAAATATTGATACATAAGGTTTGAGCCGCAGTATTTCCGAAATATCGGAAGTTCTGCGGCTTTTTTATTTTGTGCATAAGCGCAAAGATGAGAGGTGAAAGCTAAGAGTTAATGTGTTCGCTTCGCTCATATTATTTAAATAATGTCGCCGCAGGCGACTCCGCGATTCTCGACTCTCAACTTGCTCAAAAAACAATGAGAAGCGTGGCTGTGTCTTAATTCCGCACAAAGACGGCTCTTTGTCTTTGTGCGGAATTACTATATACAAAATCTTATATAAATGTTATAATAAATATATCACATTCCGCTGTGCGGCATTGCCCTGAACACAGTTCAGGGAGCGCAAATTCTTTTATATGAATAAGAATTTGCGCATCATATTTATTTATGTCAAGCTCATTTTGCCCTAAAGGACAAAGGTTACTGAGCAGACATTAATAAATATATCACATTCCGCAGTGCGGGTATAAAATACAGGAGTGAGAAAATGGAAAAAGAAACACGATATGCAGTATTGATAGATGCAGATAATGTTGCGGCAAAGTATACAAGATATATTCTCGACGAGGTGTCGAACTACGGCGTCGTAACTTACAAAAGAGTTTACGGCGACTGGACAAGACCAAATCTTGCAGGCTGGAAGAATATGGCTCTTGACAATGCTATCACTCCTGTACAGCAGTACAGCTATACCACAGGAAAAAATGCTACCGACTCAGCAATGATAATCGACGCTATGGATATACTCTATTCCCATAACGTTGACGGCTTCTGCATCGTTTCCAGTGACAGCGACTTCACAAGACTTGCTATACGTCTGCGTGAATCGGGTATGCACGTTATAGGCATGGGAGAACAGAAGACCCCTAAGCCTTTCAGTACAGCCTGTAACGCATTCAAGTATCTTGAGATACTTGCTGATGAAGAGCTCCAGAGTACTGTCGAGAGCGAAAAGGTCGAGCTCAAGACTCTTGAATCGGCTATAGTAAGAATAATAACCGAAAATGCAAATCTACAGGACGAGATCAATATCGGCGAGCTTGGAAGCAGACTTCTTAACCGATATCCTGATTTCGATGTTAGAAACTACGGCTATTCAAAGTTTTCACAGTTCCTGAAGGATTTCGACGGTCTGAGCTTCAGACAGGTGGGAAGCAGTATACTCGTTTCTCAGAAGTCAAGTATGACAGACCTTGAACGCATAGAAAACACTCTTGCGGCAATAGTCCGCACAAACGGCAGCAAAGGCTACAATCTCGGTGAACTTAAAAAACAGCTCTGTGCTAAGATACCTGAGTTTGATGTAAAGTCCTACGGATATTCAAAGTTCAGCAAGTTCGTAGAAAATCTGCCGTCATTCAAAATACGGAACAATACAGTTATGATAACGGAGAACTGATTTGGGAAAGAAACTGATAACAGTGCTCCTTTGTATCGTATGTGCCGGCTGTCTGTTTATGTCATGGCGGTATATCAAACGCTCAGGCGTAATGAAGAGCTATCCTGATGCTGAGTATCTGACGGCAGAAGAAAAGGCTCAGAGACCAATATACAGGCAGCTTAATACAAAGGAGAAAAGTATATATACGGCACTTTACCGCGG
>CAMYYQ010000241.1 GCA_947303535.1 uncultured Ruminococcus sp. | reverse complement strand
TGAACGGAAGAGTTCAAGCAATTCATCATTGCTCATATCTCCGTTAGAAGCGGGTCTTGTGTTTTTCAGTACCTGAGCGCAGTCAGCCACAACATCACGGGTAATGTCAACATTGCGTTTTTTTGCTGCCATTCCGCTTATTCTTCCCATTTCGTCCGTTGAAAATTCATCGGACAGCAGTGAGATCGAGAATTTGTCGGAATTTTTCAGCCTGTCAAGCAGTGCCATGTATACTTTCTTATTGAAAGCGGTTACGAATGTCTGCGGCGGAGCCAGCTTTTCGATGTCCTCATATTCCTGAGGACGGTTGAGCAGGTAGCTGATTATAGTCTCCTCGGCGCGGGCTTCCTTTTTGTTGGAAACCGCATCGGGGTTGATATCGTCACGTATGTACGAGGTTTTAGCCTTTATATTGCGCCATTCGGTCTTTTTGGCACTTCGGCTGTTCTTTTGCAGCATGGAGTCGATATGGGTTTTCAGTACCTGTACAGGTATGTCACACTTCTTAGACGTGCGGGAGATGTAAACCTCTCGCTCTAAAGGTGATTCTATGCCTGCAAGTACCTTTGCGGTACGTTTCAGCAGCTCCACGCGACCTATTTCCGTAGAAAGATCAAGTCCGACCTCGCACTTGTCAAGCATGAAGTCGTTAGCGTCGTTAGAGCCGTCAAGCAGCATTCTGAAACGGTCCCTGCCGAATTTTTTTATGAATTCGTCAGGATCCTTTGCGCCCTCCATGTGTATTATCTTAGTCCGCAGACCAACGTCCGCGAAATGGTTGATAGCTTTCTGAGTGGCTTTCTGACCTGCACCGTCACTGTCGTAGGCAACTATCACTTCTTCAGCGTAGTGGCTTATGAGCCGCGCCTGATCGGGAGTTATAGCAGTTCCGAGAGTGGCGACCACGTTCTCGAAGCCTGCCTGATTTACGGCGATAACGTCCATATATCCCTCGCAGAGTATCAGACGCTTTGCGTTTGAATTCTTTGCAAAGTTCATTGAGAACAGGTTAGAGCCCTTGTCAAATACGGGAGTTTTTCCCGTGTTGAGGTATTTCGGCTGTGAATCGTCAAGGACTCGTCCGCCGAAGCCGATTATATTACCGCGGAGATCAACTATGGGGAACATGACTCTTTTGCGGAACATATCGAAAGTACGTCCGTTTTTCATGCCTGCAAGCCATGCATCAGCCATTTCCTCATTGGAATAGCCTTTTGATTTAAGAGGATCAGTAAGCTCGTTCCATGAATCGGAAGCATAGCCGAGACCGTATTTTTTTATAGTCTGTGGAGTGAGCTTGCGGTTTGCGAAATATTGCAGACCTGTCTTGTCCGAGCCTTTTATAAGGTTGGTATAGAAGTAATTTGCAGCGATGCGGTTCATCTCATAGATACGTGTCTTACGCTTTGCGTAGCCGCTGTCCTTGTTACCGAAGGCAGGAACTTCCATTCCCGAACGCTGAGCAAGGAGCTTTACAGCTTCGGAAAAGGTAAGATTTTCTATCTTCATGGTAAATGTGATGACATCGCCGCCTGCGCCGCAGCCGAAGCAGTAAAAGTTCTGAGTATCTGTAAAAATAGTACAGGAAGGAGTCTTTTCCGAGTGGAAAGGACATGAGCAGACATAATTTCTGCCTCGTCTTATGAGGTTAACATAGCTGCCCATTACTGTTTCTATAGGATTGGCATTTCGCAGATTGTAGAGAAATTCATCGTTAACGGGCATTTTCTACCTCACTTCCAGAATTTCGGTACGAACAGTTCGGTATAAAGATCAACGGCATATTCGTCGCTCATACCCGAAATGTAATCGCATACAGCGCGGTCTGCATCGGAATTTTTCATTATATTTTTATACTCATCGGGCAGCTTGTCGCTGTGTTCGATGAAGTAGGAATAAAGCTTTTCAACAAGGAGTACAGCCTTGCTTTCTTCCTGTTTTGCAGCAGGATTGGTGTACACCTTTTCAAACATGAACTTTTTCAGTTCATCGTGGGCTTTGCGTATATCGGGAGCAAAGTCGATATCAACTGCTCCGTGTCCGATAACGGAAGCGATAAGAGTGGTTATACGCTGAGTTTTTGTCCTGCCGAGAGCTCTTACACAATCCCGGGGCAGTTCGTTTGGATCGAGTATGCCTGCACGGATTGAGTCCTCGATATCGTGGTTTATGTAGGCGATAGTATCGGCAAGTCGGACTATATTGCCCTCTTTTGTATCAGCCACCATATTTGTATGGCAGAGTATACCGTTTCTGACAGCGTGTGTGAGATTGAGTCCCTTGCCTTTTTTTTCAAGGACTTCCACAACTCTTACACTTTGTTCGTAGTGCTTGAAGCCGTGTGGACATATCTCGTTGAGAGTTTTTTCACCGCAGTGACCGAAAGGGGAGTGCCCCAGATCGTGACCGAGAGCGATAGCTTCGGTAAGATCTTCATTCAGCCTCATGCCGCGGGAAATAGTCCTTGCAATCTGCGATACTTCGAGGGTATGAGTAAGGCGTGTCCTGTAGTGGTCGCCCACAGGTGAGAGGAAAACCTGAGTTTTACGTTTAAGTCGGCGGAAAGAATTACAGTGGAGTATGCGGTCGCGGTCGCGCTGGAATTCAGTTCTGTAAGGGCATTTGTCCTCATATCTGTCACGCTTTGTACCTATCTCGTCGATGCTTGCACAGGCGTATTTGCTGAGGATACCTGCTTCGCTTATCTCGATCTGTTCGCGTACTGTCATGTTTCTTCCCCCCCTCGGACGTTGATATAAAACTGTAAACAGGCATATATAGCCAAAAAAATGCGCACAGTATAAAGCTGCGCACAGCATAAATTTACTTTAAAATTTTGCTTCTATTATACTTATACTATTTTGAAACAAAAAACCCTTTATTTTTTTATGGATTTTTTTGTACGGAGGAGAAATCTTCAAAAAGCTCCTCGCAGTCCTCTATATTTACAGAACCGTTTGTGACTTCCACAAGCTCTTTTTTCAATGCATCGAGTTTTTCTGATATAACGAGTATCTCAAGGGTAACATCGCTGCCGAAATCTGAATTGACCGTAATGGTATCATAATTTGGCAGGAGATAGGATATCTTGCCGTACATACCGTAATCCGCAGTTATTTTCAGACGGTGACACATACACATATTCATGATATGAGCAGCATCACAGGCAAGAGAAGCGGCATGAGAGTAGGCTCTGACAAGTCCGCCGCCGCCCAGGAGTATACCTCCGAAATAGCGTGTCACAACGACGCATACATCTGTGAGTTCACGCTTTTTCAGTACATCAAGGACAGGCACACCGGCAGTTCCCTGAGGTTCACCGTCATCGGAATATCTGGAAATATTGTCTTCACGGAGTATATATGCATAAACATTGTGTTTAGCCTTGCGGTGCTCGGCTTTGATAGAATTTATAAAAGCTACAGCCTCGTCATTTGTCCTGACAGGGGCGATATATCCGATAAACTCGGAACGTTTTTCTATAAAAGAAGCCTTAGCGTTTGCAGAAATAGTGAAATAGTTCATAATAAATTAACCTTATTGACGAAAAGCCCCGTCA
>CAMYYQ010000240.1 GCA_947303535.1 uncultured Ruminococcus sp. | reverse complement strand
TGGCTTACGATGAGGACTGTGCCTTTGTAGTCCTTGATAGCCTTTTTCAGTGACTCCTTTGCATCAACGTCAAGGTGATTAGTCGGCTCGTCGAGTACGAGGAGATTTACTTCCTTGAGCATTATCCTGCATATTCTTACCTTTGCATTTTCACCGCCTGAGAGCACTCTCATCTGTGATGTGATATGCTCGGTAGTGAGTCCGCATTGCGCAAGTGCTGCACGTACTTCTGCATTTGTCATAGAGGGGTATTCTTCCCATATAACGTCAAGGGCAGTTTTTGCTGTGCTTTCCTCTTCCTGCTCGAAGTAGCCGTATTCAACGAACTGGTCATGCTCAACATAGCCCGATATAGGCGGTATTATCTTCAGCAGGGTCTTCAGCAGCGTGGACTTGCCTATGCCGTTTACTCCGCGTATGGCTATTTTCTGACCGTTCTCAACCTTTACGGAAATAGGCTTTGTCAGCGGTTCATCATATCCGAGGACTACGTTTTTGCAGTCGATGACCACACGTCCCGGAGTACGTGCTTTGCGGAATGAGAATGTGGGCTTTGGCTTTTCACGCATAAGAGTTATCTTGTCCATTTTATCAAGCTTCTTCTGACGTGACTTAGCCATGTTTGTGGTAGCAACACGGGCTTTGTTACGTGCGATGAAGTCCTCAAGGTCAGCGATCTCTTTCTGCTGTTTTTCGTAAGCCTGTTCGATCTGTTTCTTTTTCAGTTCGTACATACGGACAAAGTTGTCGTAATCGCCTGTATATCGTGTCATAACTGCATTCTCAACGTGATATACAACATTTATTACGCTGTTCATGAACGGTACGTCATGTGATACGAGAATGAACGCATTTTCGTAGTTTTGTAGGAAATTGGTCAGCCATTTGATGTGGTTTTCGTCGAGGAAGTTTGTAGGCTCGTCGAGAATGAGTATCATGGGATTTTCAAGCAGCACCTTTGCCAGAAGTACCTTTGCACGCTGACCGCCCGAAAGCTCTGCAACATCTCTTTCAAGACCTATCTCGTTAAGTCCGAGACCGTTTGCGTATTCGGATATTTTTGCATCTATGGTGTAATAGCCGCTGTAATCGAGAATACTCTGTATTTCGCCGACTTCTTCCATAAGTGAATTCATTTCCTCATCGGAGCAGTCCGACATTTTCTCATAAAGGGTGAGCATTTCAGCTTCAAGCTCTGAGAGGTGATCGAAGGCTTCACGAAGTACATCGCGGATAGTCTTGCCCCTTGCAAGTGTGCTGTACTGGTCGAGATAGCCTGTGGTAATGTGTCTGCACCATTCTATTTTTCCCTCATCGGGCTGAAGCTTGTCCATGATTATATTAAGGAATGTAGATTTTCCTTCACCGTTAGCTCCCACAAGTCCGACGTGTTCGCCTTTGAGAAGACGGAAAGAAGCGTCGTTAAGTATCTGCCTTGCACCGAATCCGTGGGTTACGTGTTCAACATTGAGTATGCTCATAATATTCTCCAATTTTAGATATAATTGCCCGATATGCAGGGAGCAGATCTTTGATTTGCGTATCTGCAAGGGCTTTTGCATCCATTATATCATATAAATTGGGAAATAGCAACAACCGCGGCGTAATAGTTTGCGTTCAGTGATATTTTAACGCGAAAAAGGGTGCAGCGTCACGCTGCTTATATCATATATTTTTGCAAACAGTAACACTAAAAATAAAAAACGCCCTTATAACGGCAATACTTATGCAGAAGCTCTATGCTGATTATTGAAAGAAGCCCCTTTTGAAAAGGGGCTTCTCTAATGATGCGTTACATTTAATTTATGTCATATTTTAGCGCGTTTTCGCCTGTGTTATAGTATTTGTGCCATGCAGAGCGATAGCACAGATATGCCTGATACAGTTTAACGTCACCGTCAGGATCAATTTCGGGATCAGTTATCCAGAGGTTGCGTTTCCATTTATAGTTTGTGGCAACGTCGTTGAGTCTGAACACCTTGCCTGAGAGCAGATAAAAAATTACCTGTGAACGTATCTTTGGAACAGTCCTAAAGTAGTCCTCGTCAGCGTGCTGAGTCATTATAGAATAAGGATTATTCTTTTCTTCCGTTCTGTCGTAATAATGTCTGTACTTGGCATCAGCGATATCATCAAAGTGTATCTTCTTGCATCTCAGCAGCATTCTTACTTTGATATGATCGCTTTCGATGACTATTTTCGTACCGAGTATTTTTTCGGCTATATACAATAATATGGATATTATCTCGACTGCACCGCAAAGGATAAGTATTCCCAGGAGTATCTTTGCAGGCAGCTCGTCAAATACCGTAAATCCGAAAAAAACATACAGCAGTAATACTGCAGCAGCAACTCCCCAGGGGATAATGATACCGTAAAGGAACGCCCTTGTCTCATGTCTGATCTTGAATTTCATTTCATTGCCCTCAGCATATCAGATATCGGACTGATATGCCGCATGAAAAAATATCATGCTTTGTCTTTTTCAGCCTGTTCTTCTTTTGAATAGCGGTTTTTAAGCTGCTGATTCATCCATGCCGTGTGCTTTCTTGCAACAAGATAATGAACGCAGCAAGTAAAGAAGTATATGAACACAACTGCAATAAAAGTCAGGAATACAGACAGTGGAGTTATCCTGCACCAGCCGAACATTTTCAGCAGCATCACTGTAATGAAGAATATCAGCAGGAAATGAATGACCCACAATACCACCGAGACCTTGACACTTTTCGGGTCAAAGCAAAGAAGTATCGCTGTAGGCAGAGCAGTGATGAAACCGCTGAAAAGTATCTGCCAGAGTATCACGTTTTCCATTTGTCGTTCCGAGAATGTCAGATATACAGCCGCAGCTATGATAACAGCTGTAGTTATGTCCACAAAATAATGTAATAATGAGATGAAAAATTCCTTTATCATCATTCACCCTCCTCAATACCGAGCTTTGCTTTCAGACTATGTACATATTGCCTTGAGATAAGGACTTTCTCGCCGTTTTTCAGATGTGCTTCAAGCTTTCCGCTGAAAAGGGGAGAAAGGTACTCTATCTTTTCCATATTGATTATCATGGACTTTGAACAGCGCACGAAATCCAGCGGTGAAAAAAGTTCCTCAAGCTCATAAAGCTTGTATTTGACCTCGTAGACATCTGAACTGCAATATGCAAAGACACGGTTTTCGTTGGATTCAAAATAGTATACGTCATTATATTTAAGACGTGCTATCTTGTCATTCAGATATCCTGTGAGTTCTGTATTGACAGTCTGGAATGAAAGCAGCATGGAAATAAGACGCTGATCGGGTGACGCGCACCTTACTATAACAACGTCTTCTTCGTCCGCCTGAGGGGATTCGATTATAATTCTCATGATCGGCCTCCGCTTTATTAGTATTTATAGTGTTGGGATAGTATTGTAAATTATCCGTCAGATCTCAAGCGAGCCTCCGTGCGGGAGCTTATAGACTTTCGCGCGTTTTTTCATATGATCTTCAAAATCTGATGTATCAATTTCAGAACTGAACGGTGGGAAAGTGTCATCGAAATGTGTCAGCAGAACAGCTTTT
>CAMYYQ010000239.1 GCA_947303535.1 uncultured Ruminococcus sp. | reverse complement strand
GGGCATATCCCACGGCTCGGGAGTTACGAAAGAGTCTACGGGAGCACCTTTCTGTATTCCGCGGCAGAATGCGCAGAGATGCTTCTCGTCGCCAAGCTTTACGGCAGTTATGATGTCGCCGCGTGGCTCGTCCTTGCGCGGTGAACACTCAAATCCAAGAAGTGTGAACAGCTCGCTTGCAAAAGTACAGGTCTTTATTGCATTAGCAACAACATCGGGAGCAAAGAAAAGTCCCAGAAGCATTTCGCGGTTCATACCGAGGGTACAGCCTACTTCCTTGCCCATGCCTACACAGGTGAGACGATAGGAGCAAAGCTCCACAAGGTCTGCTCGTCCTGCGATATATCCGCCTGTACGTGCGATACCGCCGCCTGCGTTCTTGATAAGTGAGCCGATGATTATATCAGCACCTACGGAAACAGGCTCACGGTCCTCAACGAATTCACCGTAGCAGTTATCCACCATTATGATGATGTCTGGATTGCCTTTCTTAGCGGCAGCAGCCATTTTTTTGATATCCGCAATGGTGAAAGCCCCGCGGAGAGAATAGCCCCTTGAACGCTGTATGTAAGCTACTTTAGCTCCCTTTACAGCTTCGGTTATCTCGTCAAGCTTTGGAGTACCGTCCTCGTTAAGGTCTACCTGACCGTATTCAACGCCGTAGTCCATGAGTGAGCCCTTGCCTTTTCTGCCGCTGATACCGATAACCTCTTCGAGGGTGTCATACGGCTTGCCTGTAATAGATACTATTTTATCGCCTGTTCTGAGCACACCGAAGAGTGCTACGGAAAGAGCGTGAGTGCCTGATACAAAGTTGAAGCGCACAAGAGCGTCCTCAGCTCCGAGAGCCTGAGCGAATACCTTGTCGATAACATCGCGTCCCATATCGCCGTAGCCGTAGCCTGTTGAGCCGTAGAAGCACGGCTCGCTGACCTTATTGTCAGAGAATGCTTTGAGTACCTTTGCTCCGCAGTATTCAGCATTAGCGTCAATTTTTGCAAATGCCTCAGCGCAGTTCTTTTCAGCCTGGGCAGCAAGCTCTGAGAGCTTGCTGTCGAAGCCGTATATCTCGTTTATTTTTGTGTTCATATTTGATCCTTTCGTTTGCGGACAGAGTTTCACAGTCCGTTAATTAGCAGTCCATTGACGATCATTTGTCGTCTGTGTGTACTGCATATTTTATGAATACTGTCTTATTAATCTGTAATAACATAATGAAGAATATTCATTGATGATATCCTGATATTCGTTTTGCGTATCTGCTTTTGAATGTAGTATGCCTTTTTTATCCTTGTATCCCCAACCGGCAATGATCGGCAGCTCTGATCTTATGTGTTCGAGCTCCTGCTGGTACGGAGATAGTGGAATGTCAGCAGCTTTCATAACTTCATTTGAAAGATAATTCAGGCTTATTTCATCGATCTCTTTTTCATCGAGTTCCTGATTGCACCATATGAAAAACGGAGTTTTATGAGTAAGCTCGATTTTTTCTATTTCACTTAACTCGGAACGATTGTCAAGCAGAGCATTATCAAATTTGGCTATGCTTGGAAAATGATCGCCGAACATTACTATTATGACCTTTTCATCATAATCCTTGAAGTGGTTTATCAGATCAAGCGTGGCTTTATCACTTACATAAAGCGAGTTCATGTATATCTCAGCTTCTTCATTATATGGATCTTCGAGCTTGATATCATGAGATATATATTTATCGAAAGGTGAATGGTTCTGCATGGTCGATGCAAAAACGAAAAGCCCTTTGCTTTTATCCCTGTTATCTATGATATTGAAGATTTTTTCATATAACTCACGGTCTGTTCCTTCTGTCATTGTGAAAGCGTTCTCTCCGTTGAGGAAATATGTGCGGTCAAATCCGAAGCAACCATATGCATATCCTTCTTTCCAAACTCCATCATTGACAGGTGTTATCCCGACAGTATCAAATCCATATTCTTTGAATGTATCTACTAAGCTATCAGAGTGACCATTGATATATGAGGTGAATACTCCGGTACCATCAGGCAAAAACATCATTGAATTACCTGTGAGATATTCATATTTAGAATTGCAGGAATAACTTCCATAGGGTGAGACTGTTACATAGCCTTTTATGGTGTTTTCCTTTAATGCTCTCCATGTGGGGATATAATCTCTGTTTACGGAAAAATCAGATAATATTGTATGGTCAGCCCAGCTTTCATTCAATACTGTAAGTATTACAGGCGTTCCTACATCTTTTTCTTCTGTTTCATATTGGTTCAGGATCGAAATAGCTTGTTCATCGGAATAGTTATTGGCTTTGTACATATGATTGCTGAAAAAATCATAATATACTGTTGCAAGACTTCCGACTGTTGTAGCCATTTTTTCAGGCATCCATAATCCCATACTGTATAGGTAACTGTAATTACTTTTTGATGCAAAAGTAATTACAAGAGTACAGATGACGGTCGCAAGGAAAGTTATTGTTCTTTTTGCGGCTTTGCTTTGCCTGAAGTCCATGAATACAAGATAAACTATCGTGGTTGTGAAGGAAAGTAATACGAAAAGAAATTCTGTTGTTATTTTTAAACTATACCGATTTTGGATATTGGCTGCACTGCTGATATTGTATACATCTGATAATCGTATGGGAGTTCCGCGCCATATCAGCAGATAGTACTGTAATATACAGAATGTACTTAATAATGTAAAGCATATACCGAACCATATTTTAGGCTTTTTAAAAAATACAGCACCTAACATAAATGGCAGGATATGCAGGAAAATGCCTGTTAGTGTGAATATATGATGCTCTTTTATTATAATTCCGCTGTTAACACTTTCGCATATCCAATAGCTGATCGCTCCGAATACTATCGCCATTATAACAGGATCGTATTTGAGGGCTTTTTTTCGGGCAAAACTAATAAATACGATCAGCAATGCCAAAAATGCAATACCTGTTGCACAAAGAACAGTAAGAGTTACTAAATCCAATACTACTGAATCATTGTAGTAATTGAAAAAGTAGTGCAGCAGCCACAGCAGGATAATGTATAATACAGGCGGACAGAATTTGATGAGAATATCCTTTGTCTTTTGCCTGTTATCTTTATCGGAAGATAAGATAGAGTTTTTATTTAACATATTTTCCGAACTCCTTTGATAAGTTCATAAACTTAGAAATACCAGAGTTGATACGGATATACTTTGTAATCATTCATTACATAAATTATACCCTTTTTTGGTGCTTGTGTCAACGTATTTTCGCGGAAAAGTCCTCAGACTTTATAGTTCTCCGCTTCCTTGAGGAGTTTTACATCAATAAGTGCGTCGATGAGAGTGCCGTTTTCGGCATATTCCTCGGAGAATATCTTGCCGTCCTGCCTTATTTTCCCGATAAAGCTGCCTTTATCGTAGGGAACGAGCAGCTTCATTCGCTTTGCAGTTTCGGGAAGATTTTTCATTATACATTCAAGGAGCTTATCAAAGCCTGTCTGCTCCTTAGCACTTATCATAACTGTATTGTCGTCCTCGAATACCGTGTCCGTGAACGGTGCGGCATCAGCCTTGTTCATA
>CAMYYQ010000238.1 GCA_947303535.1 uncultured Ruminococcus sp. | reverse complement strand
AGTATAACAACGATCCTGTTTTTCAGCGCGGAAAGCAGTTTAAGGAAGGACAGTCCTATAAGGCACTTGCAAATTCTTCCATAGATTATTCTATGAATATAGACGCTGAGGGAAAATACTTCGCAGCTGCATATGCTGATCTCGTTGGACCTCAGACAGACGAGTATAATTATGCTGTGGATATATATATCGTTGATGCTTATCAGGACTGGAGCCCGAATTATGCCGAAAAGGTCGGAGAGCTTACAGCTGACGGACAGGATTATGATGTATATTATGTTTTATCGACTCTTGTAGGAAGCTTCAAGCCTGTCAGAAGGCATATATATTATTTTATCAGCAAAGATGCAGAAGAAAACGGCAGGAACGGAAAGGTTTCCGCTAAGCATGAGCTTGCACCGTTTACTGAGTTCGTAAAGGATAAGGGAACGATCTTAGGCGAACCTGCAATGCTGACTGCTTTTGTGAACGGCGGTACATCAAAGGGAAGTGCAGAGCTTGTAAAGAACGAAGTATCTATTCCGGGATTTACTCCCGATGACGGTTATTATGAAAGAGCACTTAGGAAGTTGTTTGTTGACTCAGAACACCGTTTCAAGCGAATAGATGATGTTTGTTATGATGTTGACGGCGAGAATGCTTCCATGGAGGGCTATGCAGGCGAGAAGATAGACTGTAATTGGCAGACAGGATCTGAGTCGTGGTCATCATCAGGTATAGATAAAGAGCATCATTCCTTCAGCATATTCAAGGATAGACAAAACGATTTTAATTGGGGCGGTTTTGAAGGTGCGTTATCTTTTACTGATCCTGAGTCCGACGACTCACAGGATACAGACGCAGGCACAGCTGATCTGACAGGCGGCTTTAAAGATGATGAAAAGGTATATGTGGATTACAGCGTTGATCTCGGAGAGCTTACCGATGAGGGCGAAAACTCAAACGTTATCATAGGCGGATATGTTCAGTGCCATAATAACGATTATCAGAGTGAATCTTCATGGAACGGCTGGTTCTCGGATAACGGCGAGTGTCAGAACTATGATATACTTATTGCCGATAAATGGGACAAGGAAATAGGAACGGAAATTATTTATTACCCTGCCCGTGATGTGATCGAACTCGGAACTATAGAATCGGACGGCGCAGTATATAATGTAAAGGAATACTATCCAGAAGCCACACACAGAATATGTCCTTATATCATAGTGTCACGCGCTGAGTCGCTTACACCGTCAGAGGCTGAGGATATTCCCGAAAATCATAAACGCTATGAAAGCACGATCTGTATTACTGATATCGTTGAAAAGCTCAAAGCCTTTGATCTGAAACTCCATACGACACAATTAGCTGGCTTTACAATGCATACTTTCCATAATGCAGGTTCGGCAGTTATCAATAACGCTGAGATCAGAGTAATACCTGACGAAGAAAAGCTTTACACAGCTGATGATGTTCAGAAACTTAAAGACTTCATTCTCGGAAAGAAAGTCGATATCGAAAAAGATACTAATTACGACCTCAACGGCGACGGAGTATGGGATACATACGATCTTTGCCTGATGAGAAACAGAGTTGAAGAGTAACAATATCATAAGAAATTGGGGCGAATGATTTCATTCGCCCCTTTAAATTTATCTTCACAGCTCAAAAAAAATTCCTCGGTAACGATACCGAGGGATAAAATCAGAAATTACTATATTTTGTAAAAACAAATGTGTATGAATGAAGTTGTCGTGTGTTATCACTGGCCTTCGTGGAAGAAGTATGGGAGTGCATCGTAAACATAATGTCTTACATAGCCCCACCAGTGTGTTTTGCCTGGAGCAACCATGAAGTAGAAGTTGCCCTTTGAGAAGTCAGATGTATATACGAACTGGCTCATCTTCTTCATTTCGTTGACCTGTGGGTTAACGTTTGGATAAGCTATATCATCTGAACCTGTTGCAGCAAAGATGAAGTATTCATTCTTCTTGAGACCTGACTTGTCGATAGCGTTAGCAATTGACTTAGCCTTGTCGTATGCTGAATTTCCGCCCCAGTGGTCGCCGCTGAGCGGCATGAAGTAGCCAACGATGTCGAGGCAGTTTTCAAGAACAGCCCATGTTGAAACTGAACCCATTGAGAAGCCGCCGTATGCTCTGTGCATTCTTGACTTCTGGAGTGATGCCTGTGAAGTATCTCCGCCTGCATATGTTGAATATTTGCCTTCAACGAAAGGAACTACGCTCTGACGGAACTCGCTGTAGAACTTACCTGCTTCAGTCTTGTTGAATGTAGGTGTAACAACGATCATAGGCTCCATGTCGCCGTTCTTTATCATGTTGTCGAAGAGATTCTGCATCATTGTGTCGTTCTGACCGAAGAGAGTATTCTCGTCCTCTCCGCCGCCGTGCATGAGGTAGAAGATGTTGTACTTCTTGCTCTTGTCGTAGCCGTATGGGAGGTATACGTTAAGGTTGTTGTAGCCGTTGATACCGTTGTAGCTTTCCTTTATTACCTTACCCTGCTGGCTGCACTGGTTGAAGTAGTTGCCCGGAGCTTCCTTGAACTGAACGTTTGCGTTGTAGTTGAAGTTAGATGTACGCTCAGGAACTTCGCCGACTGTACCGCCGCCTGTTACAACTGAGGACTTTGTTCCCTCTGATGCAACAACAACGTTGTCAAGATAGAAGTCCATTGTATCGCCTGAATCAGGAAGTGTCTCGATGTAGAGCACCATATCGCCTGAGTTGTCAGGGATAGTGAATGAAGTGTTTTCGAGCTTTGTCCACTGACCGCTCTTAGCACTAACCTTTGCAATGCTTGTGTAAACGGCTGAATCGCCTTCACCCTGCTGGAGTGACATCTGGATAGTTGCATCGCTGCCTGACTGCTGGAGAACAGCAGCACTGAAGCTGTATGACTGTCCTACTACGAAATCAGAACCGAGAGTTACAGCTGCGCCGTTCCACTCAGCTGATCTGTCTGATACATAGAGAGCCTTGCCGCTGTAGTTGCTGTCTGCGCTTACTTCTACAGAAGCACCGCCTCTGCCTGACCAGCTCTGAACGCCTGAATCGAATGAATTATCGAGGTATGTCTTGTTTACAGCGGCAGCTTTTGTAGTTGTTGTAGTTGCAGCCTGAGTTGCTTGTGCCTGAGTCTGTACTGCAGCACCGCCGCCCCAGTTTTCGCCGCTTGGTGCCCAGCTCTCGGGAAGTGTCTTTACAAGACCTAAGAGATATTTCTGGATAGTAGCAGCATCGCTGTTTGTGATACCGCTGCCTGCCTGATATACGTCAGCGTTTGCAGCAGCCTTTTCAGAAAGTGCATACTTGTTAGGATTTGCAAGTGACTGCATTATCATAACTGCATCTGAAAGATCAACATCGCCGTCAACGTTTGCATCGCCCCACTTGCTTACCTTAGCTTCAAGAGCAGCCTTCTGGTCTACAGTAGTCACTACAGCTGTTGTGGTCGTGGTAGTTGTAGTAGTTGTGGTGGTGGTAGTTGTTGTTGTAGTCATTGCAGCATACTTATCCATGATCTTGATGATCTCGTTGTAGAATGACTTAGGCTGATAATTGCTGAATGGAAGTGGTGAACCACCGTTCT
>CAMYYQ010000237.1 GCA_947303535.1 uncultured Ruminococcus sp. | reverse complement strand
TCTCTCCCGAAAACTTCTGTTTTTATTTTTTCCCAGATAGGGCGCGACCTGTATACTTGCAGGTCTTTTTTTATTTTTCGTACGCGCCCTATCTGGGAAAAAATCAGATAAAAGTCTTTGGAAAGGGGTGTAGCATACTCTTATCGTAGTAAAGATGAATCAAATCGAATAGTGGTGAAAGACGATACTGATTTATGGCAAGTATCGTCTTTTTATTGTGAAGAGCTTGATATTTTTACAAAAACCCCTTGACAAAGTGTAACGCTCCTGCTATAATTGTATGCATGGTAGTTATACAATTTAGACTTTGCAGTTACAGTCCGGAATGTACGGCAAGGTTATATAACCACAAGGAGTGTACACTTAAATGAATATCAACATCAGTAACTCATCGGGTGAGCCTATCTATATCCAGATAGCGAACCAGATCAAGACGCTGATACTGGAGGGAAAGCTCAAAGAGGGTGAAGCTCTGCCTTCTATGCGAATTCTCGCAACAGAACTCCGTATCAGCTTCATGACGACCAAGCGTGCCTACGAGGAGCTTGAACGTGACGGCTTTATCGAGTCGTACACGGGCAGAGGCTCTTTCGTCAAGGCGCAGAACTTAGAGCTTTATCGTGAAGAGCAGATAAAACGCATTGAATCCCTGCTTATGGAAGCAAGTGATACGGCGCAAAAAGCGGGTATCACAATGGAGGAGCTTCACGAGCTGCTCGACCTTGTAAACGGAGGGGATTAACATGACCGCATATGAAAATGCGATTGAAATTAAGGGCGTGACCAAGCACTATGACGGATTCACGCTCGACAACATCAGCTTTGACGTGCCGAAGGGCTGTATTATGGGCTTTGTCGGGCAGAACGGCGCGGGCAAGACCACGACTATCCGCAGTCTGCTTCATATCACGAATATTGACAGCGGCGAGATACGGCTGCTCGGTCTTGACCATGTGAAGGACGAGACTGACATAAAAAAGCGTATCGCTGTGGTATTTGACGAGCTGCCGTTCCACGATGTATTCAATGCAAAGGATATGGCTCGAATATTCGAGGGTATGTACCCCGAATGGGACAACGCTGCCTATCAGCAGTATATCGAGCGTTTTCAGCTCCCGATGAAAAAGAGGATAGGACAGTTTTCCAAGGGCATGAAGATGAAATTGCAGATAGCCTGTGCGCTGTCACACAATGCCGAACTGCTCATCATGGACGAAGCAACAACAGGTCTTGACCCCGTTGTGCGCGACGAGATACTGCATATCTTCATGGAGTATCTGCAAAACGGAGAACGGTCTATCCTGATGTCCTCGCATATCACCTCCGACCTTGAAAAGATAGCCGATATGGTGACATTCATCGACAAGGGCAAAATACTGCTGACAGGCTACAAGGACGAGATCATCGAATCGCACGGTATTCTCAAATGTGACAAGGAGAAGCTCGCGGAGATAGACGATGAGGACATCGTCAGCATACGCACCAACAATTTCGGTGCAGAGGTCATGGTGAACGACCGTGAGAATGCAGGCTATAAGTACCGTGACTGCGTGATTGACCCTGCAAGCCTTGACGATATTATGCTATACTATGTTCACCGTGATGTAAAGGAGTGGTCATAATGAAATTATACAGATCACTAATTTTCCGTGAATTGAAGCTTACACGCAAGCGTTTTCTCCTGATGCTGATACTGTTTCTGCTGCTGGCGCTGCTGATGATATCACCAATTTTCTTCGGCTTTTTCTCTATGGCTGTCGAAGGCGAGGATTCACCTAAGGATGTGATACCTATTTTCGTGGTGACAGTCGCACTAACAGGCGGTATACTGGCAGGCACAAATAACGGCGTACAGAAGGCAGACATCAGCTCAGGCTGGAAGCGGTATTCCTTTATTCTTCCGCCTACAGCGAGACAGCAGGCGCTTTCAGATTTGCTGACAAAGCTGTGCTATGTCCTGTTATTCGGATTTTTGTCAGCGGCTTTTGCATTCACATACACCACCATAGCGGATTATAACAACATTGCTGTCATGCTGAATGTTTATTTCGGAGCAGTCTGTGCGACGATGCTGGTCGACCTCGCATACAGCTATATCATGATGTTTGCAAATGATAAAGATCAGATGAAGCTGATAGGTATTCTTGCGTTTGTCGGTGCAGGAGCCATTTTTAAAGTTTTCGGCTTGTTCCCTGGCTTTAATAAAACTGAGCAGACTGCTGAGGACGGTGCTATGATATCGGAGGAAGCAATCAATAGGTTGGAGGCTGTGTTATGCTCGGGAAAAACAACGCTTTGTGTAGTAACAGCTTTTGCCGTGATATGTGTACTATTCTTCCTTGTGATGTGGCGTTCGCACGAAAGGAGAGAGCCGTAATGACGGGACTTGTTTACAAGGAATGGAAGCAGAATCGCCTGTATATATTGTCCATGATAGTCTGCGGCTTTGCTCCGCTTATCGTGCTGCTTATCATGCATGACGAGATAAAGGACATCGGTGACACGCCCATTCGCATCGGCGGACTGATAGCAGGCTTTCTTACAGCAGGAGCTTTGCAAATTCTGGTACTCCGCGGCGATGACCGCAAGCTGTGGGGCTACTGGATAACCGCAACTTCGGACGGCTACAAGGGCTTTCTGCGTGTGAAGTATGAGATGATATTTGCAATGATAGTATTGTTTCTGTTCACGCTGCAATGTGTGGACAGAGGGTACTGTGCTTTTGCCGCTGATATGGGGAATACAGAGGTTGCAGAGATAAGCGGCATTGCCGTTTTGCTGTGCTTTGTGCAGATACTTCTCCGTGCCATTGACATACCGTTCGTCTACCGCTTCGGCAGCAAAAAGGGCAGCTTTGTAAAACTGATATGCATGATCGTGCTTACTATTATTCTGTTGGCACTGCTTTTTCTGAATATAGACCGTCTTGATACATTCTTTGATACTTGCAAAAAGGTGTTCAGTGTGCAGAACAGTCCGCTGATACTGTCAGTCGGTCTGGTGTTGTGTCTTGCGTTGTATTACATCTCCTACCGTATCACTTGCAGGCTGTATCTGAAAGGGGTGGAGCAGTATGACCACTAAAAACGAGAATGCGAAACGGCTCGGTATCTATCTGCTGATAGTGTTTGCTTTCATGCTGCTGTATATTATTTGCATAAAGCCCATGCATGAATCGAACACGGTATATTACATCATATACATGATATTTTCGTTTTCGCCTGCGCTTGCAAGCCTTATCACAAGAGCCGTTACAAAAGAGGGCTTCCGTGATATGAAGCTGCACCTGCACCTCACAGGCAATATCAGGTATTATCTGCTTGCATTCGGACTCCCTCTGATATGTCTTTCTTCGATGTTTCTGCTCCCTGTAATTGTCAGCGGACACGGTGACTGGCTGGGCGGATTTACATTCAGCAACGTTCTTTCAAATGCGCTTCTGCTATTTGCTTTTTCCGTTGTGCAGTCAATTGGTCTGCTCGGCGAGGAGCTTGGCTGGCGTGGATATATGAATCAGAAAATGGAACCGCTGCTCGGCACAGCAGGAACCTGTATCGTGGGCGGCATCGTGTGGGGACTGTGGCATCTGCCAATGGATATTGCA
>CAMYYQ010000236.1 GCA_947303535.1 uncultured Ruminococcus sp. | reverse complement strand
ATCTGCTTCTTAGGCTCCCAGACAACGGGCTTGCTGCGCTGAGGACGATCACCTTTATCGAAGCTGCGCTCGCCTTTGTCTGCGCTTCTGTTGTCGCCCCTGTCGCTTCTGTCCCCCCTGTCGCTGCCTTTGCCGCCGTCCTTATCGAACTTGCCCTGTCCTTTGTCGAAACGACGCTGACGCGGCTGAGAGTCGCCGTTCTCGGAAGCTTTCTTTATCGAAAGACTTACCTTTCCGGCTTCATTTATGCCGATGACCTTTACCTTTACTTCCTGACCCTCTGACAAATGCTCCCTTATGTCATTAACGTATGTATTGGCGATTTCGGAAATATGCACCATACCGGTACCGCCGCCTTCGATATCAACAAAAGCTCCGTACTGTGTGATGCCCTTGACCTTGCCATTATAGATCTTACCAATTTCCAGCTGCATATTTATTTATAACTCCTTTTTATGGACCTGTCTCCGCAAGCCCTATTAATCCCTTGTAGTGTCGTAGAATCTGCGCTCGTCAGGGTAGGCATAGCCTCTTTTTTCAAGTGCGACCTTTTCCATATACTCATTGAGGTCATCACTTTCAAGAACACGCTGCAGCTCGGCATTTTCAGTCTCATAATCATCTATTTTAGTCTGTATCAATCTTACCTGCTCCTCTTTTTCGGAGCAGTCCTTCTGAGTTGATGCGATAAGAACACCACAACCGATCGTTACTGCGACTGCTGCAAGCTTTACAAGTCCGCGGTTGAACAGACCCTTCTTCTTTTCCTTTTCATGTCTCATTTTCTTCGACACGCTTTTCACGTTCTTTCCCTTTTGTATTTTCCATTTTATTATACAACAGATGCTGCCTGTTTAGCAATACTATTTTTGCTTTTTTAATAGATTTAACAATAATTTTGGAATTTCTTACAAATTCAGCAGTTGCTTTTTTACGTAAAAATGCACAGCAAGGCTTTAACGGTCTGAAAATCAGCTTAAACAGAGCTCCGACAAGCGAAAACAGCTTGTGTACAGCCCGCATAACAACGCTGCCTATGGTGACATAATACAGCCCGTAGCCGATAGCATTGCCTATGACGAAATACAGTCTCATCTCGCTCCTTGCGGCAGCTTCGGAAAAGGCTGTAAGCGAAATGGCATAGAGCAGAAGAAAAAATATATCCTCTGCCGCTGTAAGAAATCCGTTATGCGGCGTTATTATCCTGAATACTCTCAGTACATCGTAAGCCACTCCGACTATAGCTCCCATAAGGCAGGAAAGTCCGAAAAGACGTAGTTCCTCGCTGACAGTGAAGAAGGTATCAGCCATTTTCATCGGACCAGCCTTCCAAGTGCGGATAAAGGACCTTTTCTGTCCTTATCGCCGTATATCATCGCCCATATGTCGCCTGTTATAGTCATATCGCCCGTTTCAACGCTCATGGAGTCGATATGCAGTTCCCGCCCCTGTATGGTCAGCTCACCAAGCTGAGTATACAGGCTTATCTCCTTTTCATCGAAGCTGTCAACATCGGTTATTCCCGATATACTCAGGCTTTTGCGGTTTTCGAGAATTATGTTCTGATTTTGCTTTACAGTCTTGTCCTGCATGGTCATACCTCCGAAATACTTGATATTTCAAGTATATTCGGAGGTGCGCTTTTATATGCTGATAAAGTTATTTTCCTATGACCTCGACACAGATATCATAAAGCTCTTTCAATGTTCTCTCTTCTGATTTTTCATCTTCTTTTGTATAATCAGAGAAATTTTCAGTATTCACCTTATTCATGATACTGTTGACGGGATAAGTCCCTACATACTGCTGGTCGTCAGGATAATCAGCCGCATCATACACAACACAGCCGTTATTTATTACAGCAAACCATTCCAGTTCTTTCATCATTTCAAAATAATTCAGGGCTTTTTTTCTGAGCAGCTCCACATCAAAATCATCGGGAACATTATAATTCAAACTATCATCTGAGCTGACAATAAACGCTGAATCAGATGATGGCAGCTTGTCCTGTTCGTCCATTTCCACAAGTGCAGTATTCAGGGCTTTGTCTAAAGAAGAGGCAGCAGCCTCCATTGCCTCTGTACCGCTGTCATTTACATTTTTTTCAATATTGAATTTGGTTATCAACCAGTTTTTTTCGCCCTCAACACGGAATACTATCATCGAACCCTCTGAGGTCTCACCTGTTTCATCGTTCTGTATCTCAAATTTCAAATTATAAGCCTCATCGAACTTAACACTGTCTGCTAAATCATCAAAATCCTGCTTTTTTGATTCTTCATCAAAAACATTGGGATCCACCTTGTCAGGTCCGCCGTTCTGGTCAATATAATCTACTATCCATTTTAAAGTTGCATACCCTTCCTTCATTTCGTCCATTTCCTCATCACTCAAAGGCTCGGAGTCTACAATACCCTTGAAGGATATCTTTTTATCTTCATCATAGTCATTATAAATATCAGACTGGAAACTATCAATAATTTCCTCTTCTGTCATATCCCCATCGAATGTTCTCAGTAATACCTTTATAAAATCCTCGAATCCATCGGGATACTGCATCAGAAAAGTTTTTTCGCGGTCATTTGCAATGTATGCTTTAAAAAACTCCTCGACAGTTTCCTCATAAGAGCCTGCTTCTACAGACTCACCTGACTCGTTTTCCTCTGTTGTGTTCTCCTGTGCTGCTGTTGTTTCTGCCGCTGTGCTTGCGGAAGTACCTGCTGCATCATCGGCAGCATCTTTTCCACAGCCTGTTAATGTACATAACACTGTTGTAAGTGCTATGATTCCTGCGATCACTTTTTTCATTTTTATTCCTCCTGTTTATTTGTTATTATTACGGGAAATAGTAATCGAGCAAAAGGTCAACTACCATAGAATAAGCCTTTATGCCCTCTTCTCTTCCGTTCATCTTTATATTCGTGTCAATTGCCGCGCTTGAAGCTTCGCTGACTGTCTCGGTGGAAATAACTTCCTTATCTGCGTTTTCTTCCCAGTAATTCTCGGGCATGAACCTGAACCAGTCCATGAGAACTTCTTCTGATATCTCATCGGAAAGCGGATAAGCTTCCTCGACTTCATTGTCCCAGACCGTATTATGTACATATTCAAGGGCATCAAGATAGCCAGAATACTGAAACTCCACATTATCACTGCCTGTAGCTGCCACAAAAGATATGAAATTTGCTTCGTCCTCCTGTATGAAGCCTTTCAGATGAGCAAGCTCATGGCAGACTGTTGAAGGAAGATTCGCACGTATCATATCATCATTATAGTTTGCTTCAATAGTGTAAGGCAGATATATTCCCGTAAGGTGAGACTGGCTCATAAAGTACGAAAACTCAATTGGCTTGGCATTGGGATAATAGCCTCTGAGCTGTGGTGAAAGCTTGTCCGCAGCATTTTTCATAGCCTTTTTAGCTTCTTTCTGAAAGTCGCAGGTAAGCTTGAAGCAGCCATTCTCGTCACGCTGCACCTGCTTTGAGAGCTCGTTGCATTTCTTTATAAGCTGCTCATAAAGCTGAGTAAGCTCCTTGTTTGTATGCTCGTGGGCATTAGGGAAGCATTTTTCTGCAAGAGGAGTACACTGATACATTATGAAGCAGTTCATAGTCTCAGTGG
>CAMYYQ010000235.1 GCA_947303535.1 uncultured Ruminococcus sp. | reverse complement strand
ATCTTATTGAACTCTGTGATATACTCCATGTTTATGATAACACAGTTGAACCTGTCAGAATAATCAGAAAACATAAGGAAGATATATCGATCTATTCTAATGAGTTCTGGAGTGAAGAAGAACTACTCCGCTTGTTGCAATGATTTATATCAAAAAGAACTATATAATCAAAATGCTCAGGAATAGTCCTGAGCATTTTTCGTCTTAGTCGGTATCTTGGTCGCTATCTTGGTCGGTCGAGCGACCAAGTTGAAAAATCAACCAGCTTTCGCACATAATCGCCTCTTCTAATATACCCTACTTCAGAAGTTTCACAAGTTATGTAATAGAGGCTTTTCTCTTATGTTATGTCAAACGATTTATCTGTAATCCATGGAAACGTCCTCAAAAGAGCGCTCTCCGCGAATGTATGCCTCATATGCGACTTCTGCATCTTTGCCGTGAAATACAGAGCATATCCCGCACATATCGCAGTCTGCAATACATGGAAATCTTTCTTTGACATAGTTCCTGCGTTCTTCGGCAGTAGAATTGAATATTTCAGGTGCTGTTGCCATATGCAGTCACCTCATCTGATCAGCCGATTCTGGCGGTATTGCTCCATATACGTCCTATTGATCTCGCTGATCTCGCGTTTCCCGTCAATATAATCCTGATAAATGCCAAATGGACTACCGCCGCCAAGCCAGCAGGATGAACAGTTTTCACATCCTCCGCCGCCACAGTCAAGTGACTCTCTAATAATCTGTTCACGTTCTTCACGCGTCGTATCCTTAATCAGAATTGATCTCATAAAACAGCCTCCTTTATAGAATCGCTCCTGCTTTACCCATCTCAGCATTAATGATATCTTCACTGTCAGCCATTGCCTGCAAGGTCATGGTAAGCAGCTTGTCAAGCTCCCACCCGAGCTGTTCAGCACCGCGCTCAATTACTTCTCTTGAACATCCTGCGGCGAAGCCTTTACTCTTATACTTCTTTTTCAGAGATTTGAGTTCCATATCTTTTGTGCTTTTGGACGGACGCATAAGCGCAGCAGCCCAGATCAGACCTGTCAGTTCGTCAACCGCAAAAAGAACCTTTTCCATTTCGTGTATCGGTTCTACATCAATAGTCACGCCACAGCCTACTGTTATTCCATAGCCGTGAGAACATACTGCGTGGATTATATCCTCGCTTACTCCACCGTTTTTCAGCAGTTCAGGTGCTTTTAGACAGTGTTCTTCGGGATACAGCTCAAAATCAATGTCATGGAGCAGTCCGACGATACCCCAGTATTCAGATTCAGTTCCATATCCAAGCTCATTTGAAAACCACTTCATTACTGCTTCAACAGTCAGAGCGTGCTGAATATGAAATGGATCTTTGTTGTATTTTTTCAACAGCTCAAAAGCTTCATTTCTTGTTATCATAATTATACCTCTCATAAGTCATTTTGTCTCTTTTTTCAGAGCTTTTTCTATAGTCAACAGTATACATATAAAAACTACGTATTTAATATGATTATATATCGTAATTGTGGATTTGTCAATAACATACGTATAGCAATGAATAAGATCAGAAATAAACAGCATCGCAAGCAATTCACCTGCGATGCTGTTTCAAAATTACCGTTATTCAAATTCGTTGAAATGATCTTCCAGTGACTTGTAAATGTCATCTGAACCCTCGGCTAAAATACTGTCGAGAGCCTTTTTGTATATATCGGTATTGTAGTGAGGTTCGATATCGTAGTCATTCGTGTAACCGAGATCAACGATAGTATCTTTAAGTGTGAGTGTACCCTTCTTGTCAGGGTCAGGACTGGATACGCTGTATCCGCCGTAAACCTCTGTATCAATGAAGTCCTCGTCAATGTCGATGTACTTCTTGACGTCTTTGATAGTTTTTTCATGGTCGGACTGAGTAAAGTGATATGCCTTAATGAATGCACGTTCAATTGCTATGAATGTATTCGGAGTGCTGCTGAGATCGGAAGTCTTTGCGACCTGACGGCAGCAGGGCTGGTTCTCAAGAGCTTTTTCATGTGCGCAGTAGTAAACTACTTTATAGCCCTGCGACTTTGCAAGCGAAGCATAGGGTGAGTATACCGAAGCTGCGTCGATAGTACTGTTGAGGAGAGCTGCATAGGCGTCCTTCTGGCTGTCAAAATATACGATATTGACCTTGTCAGCTCCCTCGCCTATCTCAATGTTTGCATTTTTCAGCAGTATCTGGAGCTCTGCGTCCTGTACGCTGTTCTTGACTGAAGCGACATTTCTACCCTTGAGGACTTCCACGCCTGCCTCGTCCTTGTCAGCAAATTCGGACTTGATAACATAGCCGTGACCATTTGTCATTGCACCGCCGAATATCGACACCTCATGTCCCTGACTCTGGAAAGTAAGTGTGGGAACTGAACCTATAAAAGCAACATCGAGCTTGTCGGATTCGATACCGTTTATGAGCTCAGAAGCACTTGAAAACTGGGTAAGAGTAACTTTAAGTCCCTCTTCCTTGAAGTAGCCCTCTTCTGCTGCTACAAATGCGAGAAGATGTGCTGTGGAGTTCAGGTAGCCGATGTTGATATCGGTCTTTTCGGGAGAACCTATTTCAACTTTAGCTGTTTCTGTTGTACTTTCAGAAGGGCTTTCGGATGTTGCTGCACTTTCAGTTGTATTCTCGGCTGTTGTGAGGCTTGTAGTAGTAGTTTCGCTCTTTTCTGAGGAGCTTGACTCATTGAGTCCCGAGCAACCTGTAAACAATGCCGCAGCGGCAATTACGGATATTAACTCTAATCTGTTATTTTTCATTTTTGTTCACCTTTTGACCTTTCTATTCATCATTTCTTTTCTCATTAATCAATCAGTACAACATCGCATTCGCATCGTACTAAAAATGAATAGTGTATCTCTCATTATCATCACCTCTTGTTTTTTCTATGCATTTATCATAACATACGGAAACTAAGATGTCCAATACATGAAATGCATTAGCATTAATAGAAAAAACGTATATTCAGAAAGCTTGAAAATCGGACAATGATATGCTAAACTGATATTATCATTATAAACGAGGTGAAAAAATGAGAATATCCACAAAAGTCGAATGCGGTATCATAGCATTGCTTGATATAGCCTTAAACGCAAACAATGAAAATACGGTAAAAGTCAACTCAATATCAAGGAGAAATAATATTTCCGCCAAATATCTTGAACAGATTCTTCCGCTTCTGAAACAGTCCAACCTTATCAGCAGCGTCAAGGGCTCAAGCGGAGGATACAGGTTACAGCGCGAGCTTGGGGATATTACTCTGTACGAGATTGTGAATGCGCTTGACAGTTCCATACTTGCATCGTCGGAATTCAGCAAAGATCTGGAACAGAACGCAACAGATGCAATAGAAAGGTGCCTTTGGAGACCTATGACCAGTTACCTTCACAAATATACGCAAAGTATGACCTTAAAAGATCTTACGGATATTTACTATGAGCGAAAAAAATACAACGATGATATTTCATTTATATGTGTACATGTATAGTAATAAGGTCAATACCTGATCGGGACAGTTGATTTTTCAGCTGTCCCGTTTATTTTTTACATGCAAAATGAAACCGCCCGGACCTGATGAAAGTCCGGGCGGT
>CAMYYQ010000234.1 GCA_947303535.1 uncultured Ruminococcus sp. | reverse complement strand
CATTTTCAAGCAGCGTCTGCTCAGAAATATCCTCAGCAAGGATTTTGGCACAGTCAGCTCTGTACACTCGGGAGAATGGCTTAACCGCCTCACAAATGATACAGTGGTCGTCGCACAAAACTGCGTTGATATACTCCCGGGACTTTCAGGAATGATAGTAAAAATGGTCAGTGCACTGGCGATGATGATAATACTCGATTATCGCTTTGCACTTATATTACTGCCTGTGGGCATCGTGCTTTTTTTCGTCACATACGGCTTCCGAAAGATACTGAAAAAACTTCACAAGAATGTTCAGGAAAAGGACGGAAAGCTCCGTGTCTTCTTGCAGGAACGTCTTGGAAGCATCATGATGATACGTTCGTTTGCAGCTGAAGAACAAACCGAATACGAAGCTTCCGAAAAAATGAACGAGCATAAACAGGCTCGCATGAAAAAGATACATTTCTCGAATTTCTGCAATACCTGCTTCCAGACAGGTATGCATGGACTGTATGCAGGCGGTGTTATATACTGCGGATACGGTATCCTTACAGGTACCATAAGCTACGGAACTCTTACCGCCATTACTCAGCTCATATCACAGATACAGTCACCTTTCGCCAATATCACCGCATATCTGCCTAAATACTTCGCTATGATAGCAAGTGCAGAGCGACTTATCGAGATAGAAGAATTCGAGAACGATTCCGACACAGCTTCTATGGATATAAACGAGACACTTGCCTACTACAGAAATGATTTCGCCGCTATGGGGCTTGATAATGCCCAGTTCGCTTACTACCCGTCAGGAGACAGCGTTCGTCAGCTCAGCAAGGATTCAATGCCTACAGTTCTGACGAATATCAGCGTTGAAATAAAAAAAGGACAGTATGTGGCATTTACAGGTCACAGCGGCTGCGGTAAAAGCACCGTCCTGAAGCTTCTTATGTGTATCTACAAGCTTGACGGCGGACGGCGCTATATTATCAGCCAAAACAGTGATACCGAGGAGCTTTCGGCTAAGTTCCACAGGTTATTCGCTTATGTTCCCCAGGGCAATCAGCTGATGAGCGGCACTATCCGCGATGTGGTATGCTTTGCTGATAAAAACGGACTGAACGATGACGAGCGTATCAACGATGCACTGAAGATCGCCTGCGCTTACGATTTCATCTCTGAGCTTGACGACGGTGTGGATACACTTCTCGGCGAGCGCGGAACAGGTCTTTCGGAGGGACAGATGCAGCGTATCGCCATAGCAAGAGCGATATACTCAAAATGCCCTATACTGCTTCTCGACGAAGCCACAAGTGCCCTTGATGAAGCAACAGAGCGAAAAGTGCTTGAAAATCTCAGGAATATGACAGACAAAACTGTTGTTATAGTTACTCATCGTCCTGCCGCCCTTGATATATGCGACAGGATACTGCAATTTACCGAAAACGGAGTGATCGAAAATGGAAATGAGTGAATTCCGCAGAAATGCTGCGGATATGATATATCTGACCGCCTGTGCCATAAACGGCAGGAAGCCAAAGCAGGAACGTATCGAAAAGCTCGACCTGCCAAAGCTTTTTGAGGTATGCCAGAAGCATATACTCACAGCCTGTACAGCTTATGCACTGGAATCAGCAGGCGTTAAGGACAATGAGTTCACTCAGGCAAAAGAAAAGGCTATCAGAAAAAATATAATCCTTGATGCCGAGCGCGGAAAGATACTGCGCAGGCTCGAAGCCGAAAAGATATGGTATATGCCGCTGAAAGGCTCTATCCTCAAGGACTGGTACCCCAAGCTCGGTATGCGCCAGATGTCGGATAACGATATACTGTGCGACGGTTCACAGCGCGCTCATATCAAAGACCTTATGCTTGAAATGGGCTTTACCTGCGCTCATTTCGGAAAGGCAAATGATGATTCATATTACAAGCCGCCCGTTTGCAATTTCGAGATGCACAATGAGCTTTTTACTTCAAGCCATATCGGTAATCTGCACGGATACTTCGATAATATCAAGGAGCGCCTTATAAAGGACGATAACAACGAATACGGTTATCATTTCAGAACAGAGGACTTTTATCTCTACATCACCGCCCATGAATACAGACACCTGACCACAGGCGGTACAGGCGTAAGAACACTTGTTGATACTTACATATTCATGCAGAAATACAATGATACCCTTGACTGGGATTATCTTAATACAGAACTCCAAAAACTCGGTATAGCAGACTTTGAGCGCAGCAACCGTGAACTTGCAATGAAAGTATTTTCAATGAAGCCACTTACCTCCGATGACAAAGAGCAGCTCGACCTTTATGTTATATCGGAAGTCTACGGCAAAAGCGAAAACATAGTGAAAAACGCAATTAAATACCGTGCAAAAGGCTCTAAATTCAAGTATGTATGGTTCCGCTTTTTCCCCCCGCTCAGCTTTCTTGAGAGCTCGGTACCGTGGGTCAAAAAGAGCAAGCTGCTTATACCCGCAGCGTATATTTACCGCTTCTTCCGCGGTGCTGTAGTCAGTCAGGAAAAAGTTGACAACGAGTTCAGACAATTCAGAAAATAAGCTTTCGGAAACGGGACAGTCTGTCCCGTTTTTTATCTTTCAGATATCTGTAACCGCACAGCAGATTTTTTATACGGAAAAATATGTACAATATGACGAAAATCCGCAAAAAGCTGTATACTACTGTTTTTTCCCCTTGCATTTGACATCGTATTGATAGTATAATATATATATCTGTGTCTTTTGATAAAATTTGCTGAAAATTCCTTTTTTCAGCTTTTTTGCAAGAGAAAAACGATCTGTTTACGTCTAATATCAGAAATAAATTTTAAGGAGCTATAAAAAATGCTTTGGTCAATAATCATACCGCCGATCATATTCTTCATATCACTGTCGATAATGAATATCTGTGACAAGAAATACAGTGACAAAAAGAAAAAAGATGCCTCAAAATCCACAATGAAAAACCTTGCTGCTGCCTTAGCCTGTCTTATCTGCGCAATGGTACTGCTCAGTGCAGTGACCTCAGTGGGTATGATAGACGGAAACAGCGGAATATCGCTTATAGGCTCTGCACTTACAAGTGCCGCAGTGTTCGGAGCTGTACTTGCAAAGCGATACAACGCTCCCCGTATAAGTGCTTTCCTTAAAAAGAGCGCGATATGCGCTTGTGTGATACTTGCTGTGGAAGTACTCATATTCAACGGTAAAAGCTTCACCTCCAATAAGGTAGATAAGGTCATACCCGCTTCCGATATAACAATAGGAGCTAATGCTGAATCCCTCGCGGATAACGAGATATCGGTAACATCAGATACCGACCTGAGAATGATAAATATTCCCGAAGATTCAAGGGTACTCAGTGTGAGCCTTGACGCTGAAGGCGATGCATCGCTGCCATTCGATGTAAAGCTCTGCATGACAGACAAAAACTTCTCAAATCAGAATATCGTCGTTCAGCACAAACGCACCTGCGGCAAAAATTCAAAGCTCACTCTCAGTTACGCTCCTTATGAAAAGGCAAATTCCCTCACGCTCTATCTTTCAGGCATGACAGTCCCCTTAAAGATTCATGAAGTACGTGCTTTAAGCGCTGTTCCCTATTCATTCTCTGATCTCAGATTCGTTCTTCTCTATATCATC
>CAMYYQ010000233.1 GCA_947303535.1 uncultured Ruminococcus sp. | reverse complement strand
GCTTCAGGGCTCTATCCTCCCGGGTATCACAAGAAAGTCTGCTATCGACGTTTGCAAGAGCAAGGGTATCCCTGTTGAGGAAAGACGTATCACTATCCAGGAGATCGCTGATGCTTACGATGCAGGCAAGCTCGACGAAGTATTCGGTACAGGTACTGCTGCTGTTATCTCACCTGTTGGCCACCTCAAGTGGAACGACAAGGTTATGGAGATCAACGACAACAAGATCGGCAAGATCTCACAGATGCTCTATGATACAATGACAGGTATCCAGTGGGGTAAGATCCAGGATACATTCAACTGGATCCTTCCAATCGACTGATACAGACTGATGCACATATAAATCAAGTCCCGAGGCTTTAATGCTTCGGGACTTTTTATATCCATTGTCACTCTCTCCTGCTTTTTCATATAATAGGTTGATTAGAGATAATCACTTCTTTGCCTTAGGGCAGATTGGAGAAAATATATGAAAAGACCTGAAATACTTATCGCAGGCGGTGATATGCGTCAGCTTTACTGCGCTGCAAGACTGTCACGCGAATTTGAAATAAGTGTTCTCGGCTTTGACCGTGAACGTATCCCCGACGACCTTGAACTGAATACTGCCGACCGTACAGGAGTCCGTTCCTATAACTGCGCTGTACTGCCTTTGCCGCCACTCAACAGTGAAGGAAACCTCTTTGCCCCGTGCAGTTCATCAGTCATATCAATAGCCGCAGTTGAGGAGCTGCTTGCTCCCGATGCCGTTATATACGCAGGAAGAGTCGATGAAAAGCTCAGAAAAGCCATGCCTGACCATAGGATATACGATTATCTGCTGCGTGAGGAAATGAGCCTGAAAAACGCTGTTCCAACTGCTGAGGGAGCTGTTCAGCTCGCCCTTGAAGAACTCCCCGTGACCCTCAACGGACTTAAAGTCCTCATTGTCGGAATTGGCAGGATAGGAACTGCACTTGCCGAGATACTGAAAGGCTTCGGCGCGGATATAACCGCAGCTGTACACAACTCCCGCGGTACGGCAAAAGCAAGGCTCCACGGCATAAAGGCTATCCCTACGAGCCGACTGAACGGCAGCTATGGCCTCGTTTTCAATACAGTTCCGAAGCTTATCTTCGATGATGATATGCTCAGCAGATTTAATAAGGATACGCTTTTCATCGACCTTGCCTCAAAACCGGGCGGAATTGATTTCGATTCCGCCCTTGAACACGGTATCAGAGCTATATGGGCACTTGGACTTCCCGGAAAAACTGCTCCCGTGACCTCAGGAGAAATAATCGCAGAAACGGTCTGCTCCATGATTGAGGAAAGAGGTGAAGCCGTTGAGTAATGCCTTAAAGGGCCTAAAGATAGGCTACGCCATGACTGGCTCTTTCTGCACATTTCAGCAGAGCTTTGAACAGGCCGATATACTTGCAGAGTACGGTGCAGAGCTTATACCCATAATGTCTGAAAATGCATCTTCCATATCTACGCGCTTCGGTACAGCCGCTGAAAACATCGAAAGGCTGAAAAAAATATCGGAGAAAAATGTAATAATGTCAATCGAGGACGCAGAACCTATCGGACCAAAGGATATGACAGATATAATGGTAGTCGCGCCCTGTACCTCAAATACAGCCGCAAAACTTGCAGTATCCATTACCGATACAGCCGTGACTATGGCTGTAAAATCACATCTCCGCCGCGGAAAACCTGTGGTACTTGCAATCGCTTCCAACGATTCGCTTATGGGCTCAGCCAAAAATCTGGGAGAGCTATTTAACCGCAAGAACTATTACTTCGTTCCCATGATACAGGACGACTGGATAAACAAGCCTGCATCGCTTGTGGCTGAATTCTCTATGCTGCCGCAGGCTGTTGAAGCAGCTCTCAACGGCATACAGCTCCGCCCTATAATATATCACTCCAGACCATAAAAAGACCCTCGTATAATCCATACGAGGGCTTTATCGTCAGTATTCTTCCTTTGACATATTGTAGTCTATCATGTCGATATACAATCTTTGCTTTTCAAATATCTTTTCATCAATGCCGTTATTTATGCAATACAGCTCTGTATATGAATACTTTCTGCCGTTCTTCTCAAGATAAAGCTCATCTTCCGAAAAAAGTGTGATCGGATCAAAGCAGTTCTTCTGATAAGGAAGCTTTATTAGCTTGATCTGTCTCTCGTCATCTTCAAGCTGTTGGTGGATATAATCTATTCTGATGACATCTACCACCTTATTTGATATATCCATAAAAAGATTTAAACCTAAGATAGACGAGATAATAATAAGCGAACAGTTCTTTGCAAAACCTGTTTCTAAGCACTTGATCTCGTTCAGTACAGGCACAGAAAGCTCAAAAGCGAACAAACACCAGAATATATATGAAGCAAAGAAGCATCTGCCTGTAATTGCATTGACAACTACAAAGGGTGCAGTTACAAAAACTGTACTCAATAAATAAACCATAGCTCTTACGCGATTACCGTTCTCCAAAAGAATATACAGCATATAGATAAGAGCGGCTATGTATGCAAATGTGAGAGCAGTTTCTATTGCTCTGCTGCGATATGCGTTTGAAAGCACAGCAATTTCCTCACCATTTGATACAACGAAACTGAATACAGCGTAGAAAACTATGATAATAACAGACAATAAGGCGTATTTTAGCTTTTTTTCTGACTTTCCGAACTTCTTTACAAAAAGATATAAAATACAGCCTGCGATAATTAAGTGAAGTATAAAATATGGGCGCGAGAAATTGGGTATGATTTCTTTGTAGACCTTCATATAAATGTCAGACAGCGAGGTAACAAAGCTTCTAAATGCAAAACTGTCGCCTTCATTAGCAATATGCTTATAATTGCTGTCAGCCATCATAACTACAGCACCCACAACAGTTCCCACAAGGTATGCAATATTGGAAAAATACAGCTTTTTTTGTGTAACCAAAGCAAATACAATAATAAATATGCCAAACAACAAATTGTAAGCGGTAATATTCTCAATACAAAGCGCACCTAAAAAACCGTCGATCAATAGTATAACAGGCATTATTCTGCTCGATCTCAACAGCTTTTTTTCAAAGATCGGGACGCAGTAACGAATATATGCAAGTAAAAAAACAAGCGATATCACATAATTAGTAAATCCTGAGATCCAATTGAATATATGTACATAGAAAAAACGAGGAGAAAACAAGAAAACAGCTCCTATAAACAATACACTCATCCACTTTTGCTTTAATCCTATCTTTAAAATATCTGCAATAAAATATAAGAAAGCCCCCATGAAAAAAGTATAGACGATAAGGCAAAGTACAGATGAATTACATATAAAATATGTCAGGATATTGGTAAAATATCGTCCATTTGGATTGCAGCTGTTAAGCATCTGTGAAAGAGAGTCAATATTATCCCACATAAGATCATCACAGGTCTTGATAAGACATGAACAATGAACTATGATAAAAATAGCAAAAATAATAATGTATACAAGTGTATTTTTTTGAGCAAACACTTTCTTCATAAAAGTTTCAACACCTTTCAGAAATTATGATCTCAACAGTTAATTCTATCACATTATAGAGAAGATGTCAAATAAATGAAAATAAAAAAGGACTACAAAAAGTAGTCCTTTGAAGTGTCGGCACTGATTTAGTT
>CAMYYQ010000232.1 GCA_947303535.1 uncultured Ruminococcus sp. | reverse complement strand
GTTTGATAGACTGTTATAGGTGGGAAGTGCGAATAATATTATGAGTGATGAAGCCCTTTTAAAGCAGCTTGTGCTTGGGGAAGTTACTCAAAAACTACGCCCCAGCCCGCGCTCACCTTACGGTACAAACGCATCTTTTCCTTCTTCTTCTGGACTTTAAGCAGTGCAACGGCTGCAATAAAGATAACAACGGTTAAGACAGAACTTATGATGATTGCTATGATTTTATCCTTGATAAGGAAGAGTGCGAGACACCAGATAATAGCAGCACAGATAATAATGATCGGCAGACAGAAAGAAGTAAAGTTTCTGTTCTTGATCTTGATATAGTGCTGTATATCTCTTAAACTGAAGCACTCATAATTACGGGCAATAAAGTTATCAGGCTGTGCCCATTTACAGAATGCGGCGAGGTTCTCGAACTTTGCCGTATAATCCTGATAATCATGGAATTTCTCATTATATCTTGTAACGCGGTAGTATACAATAACTGCTGCGCCCTGCTGTTCAGCGTCCATGACATGGATGATAGTACCCACATCAGCCTGACCCCTCATAGCTTTGGTAATGAGAAATTTACGGTCTATCGCTTCATCGATATTGAGCAAGTAATTCATGGCTATCCCTTTCCTTAACGCGAATTATTAACTGTACATTTACACACAAAATACAGGTATTGACATAATATAGAAATCATATAATGACCTCGTAAAATTCATTATAGCACAAAACTACGAAAAATGCAATACTTTACTTAAATTATTTGTGTGGCTTAATGATAGTTCATTAATTTATTACCGATACAGGTAAAAAACGCGGTAAATGAACTATCAGAGCTTCTTCTTGAAGTTCAGATTTGCTTTTGCGACTTTCTTTCTGTCTTTTGCCTGCTTGAGCATATCTTCCTTTGACATACTGTCGCCTGCACCGTTTTCGCCGCCTGTACTTGTATCATCGTCATCGTCAAGGAAACTGTTGAGTCTCTTTTTGAAAGCATTCTCGCCTGAAGACTTTGTAGTAAGAGTAACACTTACGCTCTGCTGAGGCTGCTGATAGAGACTTCTCATTGTTGAGCTTGCGCCATGAACAGAAGGACCTGTATAACCCTGTCTGTAAGGAGCAGCGTTCATGCCCTGCTGATACATTGAGTTCTGCATATTTCCGCCGTAAGGACCGGGCTGTGGATAGCCGCCCTGCTGCGGATAACCCTGCTGTGGGTAGCCGTGAGGATAACCGCCCTGCTGCGGATAGCCCTGCTGAGGGTAACCGGGCTGCTGAGGATAGCCGCCCTGTGGGTATCCCTGCTGAGGATAGCCCTGAGGATAACCCTGCTGTGGGTAACCCGGCTGCTGAGGATATCCGGGCTGCTGTGGGTAGCCCTGCTGCTGAGGATAACCCTGCTGCTGACCTACAAGGTTCGGGAAGCCGCTTGCGCCCTGCTGCTGAGCCTCTTCAGGATGCTCATAGAGAGAGTTTGCTGCGCCCTCGTCCTTATTCTCTGCATTGAATGGATTAGAAGTATCAACGTTAACGTCGTCTGCAAAATCAGCGGGAGCACCGAGAGATGCCTCGTCATAGCCGCTGAGGAAATCAGGAGCAGCTGATGCAGGCGCAAGAGTAGCGGCTGCAACTTCTTCATCAGGTGAAAGTACTACCTGACAGCTGCTGTTATCTACACTTGAATTTACCAGCAGAGACAGAGCCTCATCTTCAGGCTTGAAATAGCTGAAATCGTCAAGTGAAATAACGATCATCTGCTTAGCGATAACGTGCTTTTTAGTAATGATAGACATTACTGCTATTCTTTCTGCGGGTACATCTTCTACAGAACCTTCATTGATCGAAACAGTGGAAACTCCCGAAAAGATGTCGCCCGAATCAGCGACTATAAGACATAAACAAGCATCGTATGTTGCGAGCTCAGGCCTTTTTTCTTTTAATGTTTCAGCAAAATTCTTGGCTGTATTGTAGAGAGTGCTAATTTCCATATCAAACACCACTTTTCTTAAATTATTAAACGCTCCTGCGTTAGTTACTTAAAGCTTATGTCAGACTTTCTTATCAAGCATAGCTGCTTTTCTCTGTGCAGCAGCCTTCTTGTTTTCATCGACTCTTTTATTTATAAGGTCGATCCTGTCTTTCAGAAGATCCTCATTATATATACAAGCAAGGGAAATATCGTCCTCTGTACCAAAACGAGATCTTTTGCTGAGGTTATTGACTATGATGTTTTTGAAGGTCTCAAGGTTAACGAGCTGACTTGTGATTATGGTATGATAATCGAGGAAGTCATACTCACTGCCGAAGGAAGTATACAATCCGTCGGTAGAACCATAAAGGGCGATAAGTTTTTTATTCGGTGCGTAAAAGCTGCTGAACAGTGATGCAGCGTTTGAATTACATACCGAAGCAGTTACGTTGGCAGGTGCGGATTCGTTATACTCCATAGGCATAACAGCTCTTCCGTCCTCGAATAAAGCTACGAGACTTCCGTCGCCTATCTGTACGCCGAAGGTATAATTATCTCCTGATATTCCTGCAACGAGGGTAGTGCCGTAATATGACTCGGGCAGGATAGCCTCAAATTCTTCTGGTGTAAAGTTGCTTTTCTCATCATCGGTAACGGGGTTTTCAGCCAGATGCTTTTCAACCTTCACATTCCAGTTTGAGATAATCTGCTTTTCTATATTTTTTATTATGAATTTATGATTAGTCGGAAGATTTGCTTCCAGAGCCTCACGATCCTCGTAAAAGCGGTCTATAGCTTCGATAGTAGCTTCAACAGCGAATTTTGAACCGAGGTGGCTCCTGAAATGCTTTTTGCTTCCGTGACCGTCAGCAACTACAGCTATGGCGTAATGATCGCCGACTTTAAAAGCAGAGCTGTCCTGACAAACCAGATTGGTCTTTTCATGGCTTGCGCCCATGACCGAGTGGTTAAAGCCGTTGAACATATTTTTTCAGTCCTCCTCCCGAAATTATAATGATATTACCAACCTGTATCGAAGGGGACGTCATCTCCATCGGTCTGGGTGCTAACAAGTTCCTGGATCTGCTGACCGAGGAGTTTCTGCTTAGCAGCGAATACATCTTCTTCTCCGAGCTCATGGCTTGTATCGTCAGAGAGAGTCATACTCTTACTTCCGATCTGAGAAGAGGTTACAGCGATGATCTTTATCATCTGAGCAAGCTGTCCGCCTGAGTAAGCGTGAACAACTGTATCCTTTGAGCCTGTAAACTCAGCAAGGATATTGTCATTAGCTTCCTGACCGATACCGAGAGCGGCTTTAAGGCCGAACTTGTACCAGCTGTTTGTCTGAAGCTCTCTCAGACCTTCCTTATAGTCATCTGACGGATAACCGTCTGTCATAAGGAATATAACGGGAGCGAATGACAGAGAAGGTGAATTGAGGAAGCTGTTTCTTGACATTCTGTGGTTGAGCTCCTTGAATGCAGCGCCCATACTTGTAACACCGCTTGCGCGGAGTCTTGCCCACTCAAAGTCTTCTATCGGGATAGGATTGGAATACATCCATCTGACCTCGGTAGAGAAGGTAAGAACTGCTACCTTGACTTCTGTATCTGCCTCACCTACGCGGCGAATCTCAGGGATAAGCTCTTCCATAACGGTATTGAGCTCGCCCATCTTCTTGCCT
>CAMYYQ010000231.1 GCA_947303535.1 uncultured Ruminococcus sp. | reverse complement strand
AAGACCTGTGACTACATTTGCACGTATCTCTTTTTTAGTCATGGGCACTTTCCCTCTGACGAATTTTTCATCGTCTATCCCACACTGAATATTGCGCTCATAGTCGGGATTTTCAGCCAGAAGTACGCTTAATCCGCTTGCACTGTATTCTGTAAGCTCACAAGCCTTTCCTACAGTTATCTTCTCATCGGGATATCCTAACTCCTCGCCTATATATACCGAAATATCGCCTTTTCCGTAATCACAGAGTTTGCAGCAAATATCGGCAGCTGTCACGTCACCGCCAAGCAGAAAAAAAGTTTTCTCATGCGCACAAACGCTTCTTACCACATTTCCGCTCTTACCGTGCAGGCTTACAAAATGACAGTCTGACCACTCTTTTTTCAGCTTCGACATAAAATAAACAGGTGAAGATATACCGCTGATAAACTCGGTGTCAGCATCAGGCAGAAGCTCGGCGAGCTTCTTTGCGCCGCTGAAAAATCCGCAGTCTCCAGACATGAGCACAGCAATGCACTCACATTCACTTTCCTCGATATACCGCACTATTTCAGCACTCCTGTACTCCTCAAAAACAGGCTTGCCCATATTCTTGAACGGCTCTGTCATTCGCCTTGCACCGATAAGGATCTCAGCTTTTTTTACAGCTTCAAGCGCTTCAGAAGTCATTGTTCCCTCGCCGCCCATTCCGATGCCGATTATATATACCTTCACTTGTTCACCTCATTATGATATTATGTCCTTTATTTCGCCCAATGTATAGCCTTTTTCGGCAGGTCTTTCAAGCACGAGCAGCTCAGCTCCGCACAGTTGCGATGCTTCAGTCTTTTCGGGAAATCCACCTGCTGCACCGCTCTCCTTTGTTACAAGTATCTCAGCTCCGCTTAGCCTCAGATGCTCGATATTACGCTCAACACTGAACGGTCCTTTTTCCGCTATAACTCGCTCTTTTACGATACCAAGCTCCTCGCACTGCCTTATTATATCCTCATTGGGCAGCACCCTAACCCACAGCCTATCAGCATAGTTTTTCATGGCTGTCAACTTAGGTATCTCCTTGCTTCCAAGAGTGCTCAACACCGTTTTATCTGTACTATTCAGCAATTCCAGAAGCTGCTCCATATCTCTGACTTTTTGGCAGTCCGCAGTTTCAGAGCTGCTGCGCAAAAGCCTGTAATACGGTATATTCACAGCTTCGCAGGCTTTTTTTATGTTCGCGGTAACCTCCGTAGCATAGGGATGAGTTGCATCTATTACACGCTTGCATTTCAGTTCCGACATAATTCTTTCCATACCGCTGCTGTCGAGTCTGCCTGTTATTATTCGCAGATATTCACTGTCGGGAAGCAGCTCCGCACCGTACTCCGTAGCCACACATACAGCAGAAGACAGCTTCTTTTCGCAGCAGAATTCCGCAAGTTCTCTGCCCTCTGTAGTACCGCCGAAAATAAGCAGTTCACACATTGCGGTAGCCTCTCGGAGTCACCATTTTTCCGCCGATAACCTTAGTTTCGGAGTTCCCAATAAATACGGTAGTGAACATATCCACCTGCGTATCACGCAGCTCACCGAGAGTTAGTACGCGGCTTTCCTGACCGTCCCTGCCGATATTGCGAACATAGCCGCAGACTGTATCCGACGGACGGTATTCAAGGATAATATCACAGGCATTTCTGAGATAATCGGCGCGCTTTTTTGAAGAGGGATTGTATATTGCTATGACGAAATCTCCCTCAGCTGCACATCTCAGTCTTTTTATGATCTTCTCCATTGGAGTAAGCAGGTCGGAAAGGCTGATTATAGCCATATCGTGAGTCATCGGTGAACCAAGCACCGCCCCGCCGCTGAGTGCAGCCGTAACTCCTGCAACTACCTCAACTTCCACATCGGGATAGTTTTCGGAGAGCTCTATCGCAAGCCCAGCCATGCCGTAAAGCTGACTGTCACCGCTGCAAACAAGAGATACCGTTTCCCCGTTTGAAGCCTTTTCCAGTGCAAGCTCAACTCTGTCCTTTTCCTGACGCATACCTGTAGAAAGACATTCCTTTTCGGGATAAAACTGCTTTATCTGCTCGATATACACCGTATATCCAACTATAACCGAGCTGTTCAATATTGCCTGCTCGGCTTCGAGAGTAAGACCGTTCCTGCTTCCGCAGCCTATACCAACTACATAGAGCTTCATAGTATCTTCCTCTCAAAATCAAGATATACTGCCTTTTCAGCAGCCGCTACAGTTACTCCCTCCGCAGCTGTCTTATGTATCACAAGCTTTCCGCCGCTGCAAAGTACAGCACTTCTCTCGCAGACATTATCTGCACCTGTAGTTTCAAGTACGAAATCCGAGCTTTCAAAATTCCCCTTGACACTCATAAGCTCCTCGGCAGTATATGTCTTTACAGGAAGTGAATACTTCTCTGCAAAGGCGCAAAGTCCTTCTTCATTTTTCTTGATGTCAATTGTAGCTATTTCCGATATGGTTCTGATATCGAAATGATACTGTGCAAGTGTGTCAAGGACTGTTTTTTCTATGTCAGCTTCGGAAGTACCTTTTTTACAGCCGATACCAAGCACTATATTTCTCGGCAGCAGCCTTAAAGTAACATCAAAGGGCTTCGCGCTAATATCATTTCCAACATAAATACCCGTGCGGCATATGCCGAAAGCTGTAAGCTCATCCGGAAGGCTGCTGTGGGGATATTCCGTTGAAAAGCCTATTTTCTCATCGTCTATAACTGCCGCAGCTATCTCCTTTGCGGCTTTAAGATCGGTGATTATAAGGTCGTTTGCAACTGCAAAGCTGTCGGGAGAAAACTTTCCGCCCACATCTGTTGCAGTAGTTATGACAGCTGTTCCGCCTACGGAGTCGGCAATTATCTCAGCAAGGCAGTTAGCTCCGCCGATATGTCCCGAAAGTACAGGGATAGCGAACTTTCCGTGATCGTCCATAACTATGACCGCAGGATCATCTGCCTTTGTGCCAAGATAGGGAGCTACAGCCCTTACAGCTATACCGCAGGCACAGATAAAAATAAAAGCGTCAGAACGCTCGAAAAGTCTGCCTACCATGCTTCCCATATTCCAGAAAACTGCCGAATCATCATCGGTATGCTTATGGAAACAGTATCGGCTGACGAAGTGCTCACCTCTCAGCATTTCAGCAACGCGCTGAGAGAGCTGTCTGCCGTTTTCGGTAACAGAAAATATTGATATATTCATTTTTTGTCAGCCTTTCTGAATTCAGTTTCAAACTCCTTGTCGTATAGCTTTGAAAGCTGATGATAGTCCCCGAGAAAATCTCCCACGGTTATAAGTGCAGTCTTTGTAATTCCATTTTGCTTTGCCGACTCAGCAAGCTTACCCACTGTACAGCGTATCACCTTTTCATCTTCCCACGTAGCTTTGTATACTATCGCCGCAGGTGTATCGCTGCTGTAGCCGCCTGCTATAAGCCGCGCTGAAAGCTCTTCAAGCATACCTGTACTCAGGAATATCACCATTGAAGCTCTGTGAGCTGCAAGGCTTTCGATGCTTTCCTTTTCGGGTACAGGAGTCCTCCCTGCCATACGTGTAAGTATGACAGTCTGTGATACGTCGGGAAGTGTGTACTCTGCTCTGAGAGCCGCAGCTGCTCCGCAGAAGGAGCTTACTCCGGGAGTTACATTATAGGCAATGCCAAGCTCGTCAAGCC
>CAMYYQ010000230.1 GCA_947303535.1 uncultured Ruminococcus sp. | reverse complement strand
CAGAGCGCTGCAGGCGTCCCCGATGTTGATTACGCTCTTACAACTCGTGAGCTCGGCAGAAAGATCGAGCGCGCAGGTATCCTGTTCAACTCACTTCCTGATGAGAAGTTCGATGATCCGCTCGGAATCTCAACAGGTGCAGGCGTTATCTTCGGTGCTACCGGCGGTGTTATGGAAGCAGCACTCAGAACTGCTGTATACACACTCACAGGCGAGAACGTAACAGATCTTCCTGAGGTTCGTGGTACAAAGGATATCAAGGAAGCAACCTACGACGTTGCCGGCAATAAGGTAAAGGTTATCGTAACAAGCGGTCTTGCTAATGCAAGAAAGGTTCTTGACGATATCAGAGCAGGCAAGTGCGACGCTCAGTTCATCGAGATCATGGCTTGTCCGGGCGGCTGTGTAAACGGCGGCGGTCAGCCACAGGTTCCAATGGGCGTTAGAAACTTTGTTGACATCAGAGAAGAGAGAGCTAAGGTTCTCTACAACCTCGACAAGTCAATGCCTCTCAGACAGTCTCATGAGAACCCAGCTATCAAGAAGGTATACGAAGAGTTCTTTGAGAAGCCGGGCAGCCACAAGGCACATGAGGTTCTCCATACAAAATATGTAGAGAGAAAAGTTAACGAAATATAATGAATAGCTGAATTCATTGAGAGCGGACTTTATGTCCGCTCTTTTTATGCGAGTTTTATTGACATAAACCGAATAAAGTGATATAATTAGGTATAATAAAAAAATGGGGGGAAGTACATGGATAAGGTGTGTGAATTCTGTGCCGCAAAAGTGGTAACAGGTATACTGACAACTCCATATGCTGTTCAGTTTTATCCTGAGGGCGAGGAGAAAAAATTAAAGCCCAAAAGAAGCCAGGTCATCTGTGATGCCTGTCCGCAGTGCGGACACATTCAGAATATTCGTCTGAAAGATCCTGAGAATATTATGAAGTATCGTTATACTATTCTTGACGATTGATTTTTTATAAGTCGCGGAAGTATGAATTATAAAACGTGTGAATAAAAAAGGGCAGTATGAGCAATAATACTTCCAAAAGGAGGTAATTGTCATGCAGACCGATTTTAACGACAGTCAGACAAAAGTAAATCTTATGAGAGCCTTTGCAGGTGAATGTCAGTCCCGTCAGCGTTACTATCAGGCCGCGTTGAAAGCGCAGCAGCAGAACCTTGTGGGACTTGAAAGAATGTTCCGTTTTACTGCTGAGCAGGAGGAACGTCATGCAATGGTATTCTGGAAACTGATGAAGGAAGCAGCAGGGCAGAGCATTGATATAAGTGCAGGTTTCCCTGCGGACGTATTCGATGAGGTGCAGCAGCTTCTTGATGCATCAGGAAAGGAAGAGGAGAAGGAGTTTTCTGTGATCTATCCCGACTTTGCTCGTATTGCAGCTGATGAGGGATTTAAAGACGCAGCCTCTAAATTCAGAATGATAGCAGAGATCGAAGACAGTCACCGCACACGATTTGCATATTATGCAAAGCTTTACCGTGAGGATAAGCTTTTCCGAAGTGACGATACTCAGCAAAGATGGATCTGCCTGAATTGCGGACATATCCACACAGGAACTGAACCACCGAGGGATTGTCCTGTGTGCAATGCTCAGCAAGGATATTTTATACGTGAAACGGAAGCGGCTTTTACGTCATGTGATATCATAGGCAAATGAGTTATACCCTGTGTGTATAAAAACAAGCCCGAAAGCAGTTCAGAGACATTGCTTTCGGGCTATTTTATGTATATTACTGTTTAAGACGCTGTTTTTTTATTTTATTCATTATAACAAAGAATACGATTATTTCTACGGCGAAAGTCATCGCCCATGATATAAGGTATGACAGGTAAAGACTTTTGAGAGTGTGGTACTTGGGTATCCTGAAAACTGTATATATCCAGCCAAGTCTCATTCCGACAACACCAACTACAGTGATAAGCATAGGCAGTACGGAACGTCCAAGACCTCTTATAAGACCCGTTGCAACGTCCATAAGACCGCAAAGGAAATACGGTATCATAATATATGTCATACGTATTATACCGTAATCAATAGCTTTTTCAGAGTCTGTTATGTATATGGAAAGAAGCGGTCTGCCGAAGAAAAGCGCTGTAAGACCTAACGCAAGTCCTGTGCAGAAAACGGATATGAGACAAACCCATGTTATCTTGCGTATCCTGTCGATCTTTCTTGCACCGTAGTTCTGTCCTGTAAAGTTCAGGGCAGTCTGGCTGTAAGAGTTCATGGAAGTGTAAACGAAACCCTCTATATTCTGAGCAGCTGCATTTCCCGAAGTTACAACAGGTCCGAATGAATTGATAGATGACTGTATTATTACATTGGAGATAGCGAAGAGTGAAGACTGTATACCTGCGGGGAAGCCTATCTGAAGAATTCTTTTGAGCTGTCTGCTGTAGATATGTATCTTTTTCAGTTCAAGCTTACAGGCATCTTCTCTTTTCATCAGAGCGCGGACGATAAGTGCAGCGGACAGTACCTGCGATATAACAGTTGCAAGCGCAACACCTGAAACGTTCATTTTGAAACCGATAACAAATATAAGGTTCAATACGACATTGAGTATTCCTGCGGCTGTAAGATAATAAAGCGGACTTTTAGTATCTCCTGCGGCTCTCAGGATAGCTGAACCGAAATTATAGAGCATACTTGCGATAGTACCGCAGAAATAGATCCTCAGATACGAAGCGGCAAGCTTCAACTGATCCGGGTGAGTGTGCATAAGGCGCAGAAAGGTCTCGGAAAAGATCACGCCTATGACCGTAAGTATTGAACCGCATATCACAGCTGTAGGTATAGCTGTATGTACTGTTCTGCGGACATCTTCACTTCTTCCCGAACCAATGCCGTGAGCGACAGTTACACCTGCACCAACGGAAAGACCTATGAAGAGATTGACCATGAGATTGATGAGAGCACCTGTAGCTCCAACAGCTCCTACAGAATTGTATCCGTTGTACTGTCCGACAACAACAAGATCGGCGGCGTTGAATAAAAGCTGTAGGATACCTGTCAGGATAATAGGTATGGTATAAAGGAGAACTCTGCTTACCAGAGGTCCTTCACACATATCATAGGATTTGCTTTGCATAAAAAACTCCTAACTGCCGCATAGCTTACGGCGATAAAAAACGGCGCAAAAAAGCCCCCGAAGGGACTTTTTAATCATTGGTATTTTTTCTTATTCTTGCGATCTCCTGATCTTTTTTCCACAGGAAGCTTATATGTGCTTCTGTACCGTTCTGAATACGTTTGAAGTTTTCAATGTGCTTGAATAGTATAACAAGTGATATGACTGACAGAATGGAAGTACCTATTGGATCGCCCGTCATTAGAGCGTAGGCAAGAGTGAATATCACTGAGCCTGTTATAGGGACTACGCATACATAGTCCAGTGAGAAGCCGAGAAAGATCTCGAACATCAGCATAGTAATAAAGAGTATAGGATTAAAAGCAAGGATAGTTCCGCCAAGTGATGCAAGACCTTTTCCACCGTGGAATTTCATAAGTACAGGGAATATGTGACCGAGTATGCAGCAGGCTCCTGACAGTATCTTTGCGTAATTGATCTGCGGAAACAGATAATAGGCGATAAGTGAAGCGGCAACAGCCTTTGCGATATCAAAAAGAGCCACAAAAAGACCTGCTTTTTTACCCATCGTAA
>CAMYYQ010000229.1 GCA_947303535.1 uncultured Ruminococcus sp. | reverse complement strand
TCCCCATTTTATGGGGAGTCACTCTGCCAAAGGAACACAGTCCCTTTGGAATCCCATTCATGGGCTCGGCAAGCTATTTGGTGAGCCGTGTTTTAAACAATATATTAGCCCCGAAGCAGTTCAATGCATCGGGGCTATACTTCTATATTGGTATCTGTTATAATGATTCCGTTTTTTGTATATTCATCGTTCAAATGGCTTATTGAATGAACCTATCTCGATCAGATTACCCTCAGGATCTGCAATATAGCAGGTGCGCTGTCCCCAGGGCTCTGTAGTGGGTCCTAATATGGGTACTGCACCTTTTTCCACAGCCTTTTTGTACTCTATATCCACTTCTTCAAATGTATCCACATACAAAGCTATCTCGGAATGACCGTTTATACCTTTGATGTATTCATACTTGCGGTCGGTCATTTTTTCAAAATCATCCCTGCCGTAAAGCAGGAACAGAGTTCCGTCCTTAATTAGAAATACATTGGAAGTATCTTCGGCTTCTTTGATCTCAAAGCCAAGTACATCACGGTAAAAACGTATCATTTTACCCATATCTTCAACAAATAGTCCAAAGCCGTCAAGTCTCATAAGATCCTCCTTAATAGTATCGTTTTGTAGCACAGATATATTATTTTATGGCGGCAAATGCCTGTTTCAGCGTGCTTGCAGGTATAATATCAATGTTATAGTCCTTTGCGGCTATAGCCGACATGGACTGCTTAGGCACTACACAGGTGGTAAAGCCCATTCGTTCAGCCTCGCGTATACGCTGGACTATATGCGATACCGAGCGTATCTCGCCGCCCAGACCTATTTCGCCGAAAGCTATGAGCTGCTCGTCTATCTGCTTATCCATAACACCCGAGTAAAGAGCCATAGCCACAGGCAGGTCGCCTGCGGGTTCGTCAAGCTTGAAGCCGCCGACGATATTGAGGTAAACGTCAAGTCCGCCCATGAATATGCCGAGACGTTTTTCAAGGACTGCGATTATTATATTGAGCCTGTTGAAGTCAAATCCCGTTACCATACGGCGCGGAGCAGAATAGCTGGTCTTTGCGGCAAGTGCCTGAACTTCCGCAAGTATAGGGCGGCTGCCCTCCATAACGCAGGCTACGCACGTTCCCGATACATTGTGGGGACGACCTTCAAGGAGCATCTGCGACGGATTTGATACCTCGCGGAGTCCCTTGTCCAGCATCTCGAATACGCCTATCTCGTTAGTTGAGCCGAAACGGTTCTTAACAGCGCGGAGTATACGGTAGCTCTGATGTCTTTCACCCTCAAAATACAGCACAGCGTCAACGATGTGCTCCATTACCTTAGGACCTGCAATAGCACCGTCCTTGTTTACGTGACCGACGATGATTATCGGTATCTCCTGATTTTTAGCAGTATGCATGAACAGGTTGGTACATTCTCTTACCTGTGTGAGACTTCCGGGACTTGAGGTGATATGGTTTATGCTCATAGTCTGTATGGAGTCTATTATAGCAATATCGGGAGCGCTTGAAGCAATGGTCTGAGATATAGCCTCAGCGTCTGTTGCTGTGAGTATGTAAAGATTTTCCGTATCGACTCCCAGTCTCTGAGCGCGGAGCTTTATCTGTCTTGCGGATTCTTCTCCCGAGATGTAAAGTACTGAGTGTTCTTCGCCGAGAAACTGGCATATTTGCAGAAGTATGGTACTCTTACCGATACCGGGTTCTCCTCCGAGAAGAACAAGAGAGCCTTTTACAAGACCTCCGCCGAGGACTCTGTTAAGCTCTCCTATGCCTGTATCATAGCGGACATCGCTGTCTGCACCTATATCCTCAAGTTCGAGGATACTGTCGGAAAGGTCGGGAGCAGCTCCGCTTGATGCTGATGAACGCATACCCGCAGGTGCTGTATCCGCGATGTCCTCCTCGAAGCTGTTCCAGGCTCCGCAGGAGGGACATTTTCCGTTCCATTTAGTGCTTTCATAGCCGCACTGATTACAGGTGTATATATATTTTGATTTAGCCATTTTTTACCTCATCAAGCAAAGGCTTTGTCGATATTTTCGGCTGTCAGCGGATATTTTCTTCCGCAGAGCATAGTGCTGTCAGAAGGTTTGAAGTTTGATACATCAGAGCCTGCCAGTGACCAGCACTGTACCTTTCCGTCAAAATCAGTAGCATAGAATATCTTTGAAGTCATATCAAAGTGTATTCCGCCGTCTGTATCACAGGTGGTATCAAGTTCCTTAATGCCGTCCTCTTCAAGGTAGAATACACATACCTTTGAGTCATTGAGTATACCTGTTGAAACAACGACCTCGGGAACTCCGTTCAGATCAAGGTCAGCTATCTCAAATGCAGCGTCCTTGATATCGGGCTCGGCAAGTATTGATGACAGCTTTTCCTTATATAGTGCCTTCTGGTCGTCCTTCATAACTGCGTTCCAGCATTCGGTATTATTCAGAGCGTAGTCAACAGCATTATCGCCCATAGTATATTTTCTGCCCACCTCTGCTGTTACGAAGTCGCGGTAAAGGTGGAGATACTCCTCATACTTTGCAAGAGTAACTTCATTGCCGTTTATTTCGTAGCGAATGGTAGTGCCCGAAGAAGCACTGCCCGAATTGTTGTAGAAATCGAACTCTTTATTGAAGCTGCCTTCCTTGAATGTGAGATATTCACCTGTAGAGAAGCTTTCTCCGTCATAGGAGAAGCCAATAGCAGCCTGTGACGGTATGTACTGGAAAGTACCGTAAGCTCCCGTAGTTGCAATAAGATCAGCGTTGCTGCCGATGAGCATATATACATCGCACTGTGAGGAAGCGCCCGAAGATGGCGAGATAACAAGCTCGGGGATATCATCGCCTGTAAGATCACAAAGATCAAACATTGAGTCTTCCGAATAGTTTTCAGAGCTTTTGAAGCTGCTGATGATCGACTTAAAAGGCTGCTGCCAGTCAAAGGTCACATCAGACGGAGAAGAATTCACATCAAGCAGACTCGGCAGCGGTTCAACTGCCTTTTTTGTTTCATTACAGCCTGTAAAAACTGAAAGTGCAGCTGCCATTATGAGTAAAGTAGTGTTTTTCTTTATATTCACTGTTGTTGCCTCCTGGTTTTATATACAATTATTGTACCACTTTTGACGAACTCTGTCAATAAATATTATTACAGGCTGAAAGAGCAATTTTTTATGAAAAACAACGGTTTTACGATGTTAGATACGGTCACATCTCAGCTCCCAGAAGTACTTCCGTTTACATTCGGGGAAATCATCAAGCACACCATGCTCGGGATCGTAGAAAGTACCCTCGCAGTAAAGCGACCAGTGCCAGCAGCGTGGGGTTTCAAGGCTCAGCAGACAAAGAGGAGGGAGCTGAGACTTGTCCTCAGCCTGCATACGTGCATCTGATATGTAAACACCATGCTCGCGGAAGGTGCGCTTCATTTCTTTCAGGTCTGTTTCACGGTCGTTATCAAGGTATTCGCATATGTATTCGGGAGTTCTTTTCAGTACCATAGCAAGTACAGCCTGTCCGCACTGTAGGTCTGTAGGCTCGTGTATGTAAGAAATATCCATTTTATCACCTCTCTGATATTTTACCATATCTGGAAAATGGTGTAAAGACTGTATTTTTGGCAAAAAATCCACCTTATCTGTGTTATCGGGGTTGAAATAGGTAAATTATAGATGTATAATATATAAAATAGACAAAATACAGAATGAGATAATAATAAAATTATGCACT
>CAMYYQ010000228.1 GCA_947303535.1 uncultured Ruminococcus sp. | reverse complement strand
TATCTGATCTGCGTTAATGATAGTGCTGATACGCTGAGCGACAATAATTACCGCAGAATTCTGTACATATTTTTCAAGCTCTTTTCTGAGAGCGGCATCAGTTTTCATATCAAGAGCCGAGAAGCTGTCATCGAAAATATAGATCTCAGGTGATTTTACAATAGCTCTTGCAATGGCGAGACGCTGCTTCTGACCGCCTGAAACATTGCTTCCGCCCTGTGAGATATCGCTTTCAAATCCTTTTTCATCAGTTGAGATGAACTCCATAGCCTGAGCTATCTCAGCAGCCTTTTCAAGCTCTTCTTCGGTAGCATCGGGCTTGCCGAATTTTAGGTTGGAATCAATAGTACCCGAGAAAAGTACACCTTTCTGCGGTACAAGACCTATCCTGCTTCTAAGGTCGGATTTGCTCAGCTCACGAACATCTACTCCGTCAACGGTTATACTTCCCTCAGTAACATCATAGAAACGTGGGATAAGGTTGATAAGGGTAGATTTACCGCAGCCCGTACTGCCTATGATAGCAGTTGTTTTGCCCGACTCTGCCGTAAAGCTTATATTGCTTATAGCATTGTCATCGGCATTGGGGTACTTGAATGAAACGTTATTGAAACAGACCGTGCCAGTAGGAGCAGTTATTTTCTTAGGCTCTTTTGGTTCAAGTACAGTTGTATCTGTTTTGAGTACCTCGTCTATTCTGTCAGCAGCAACACCTGCACGGGGGAGTATGACCGACATAACAGTGAGCATCAGGAACGACATTACTATCTGTATGGAGTAGCTGATAAACGCTGTCATCGCCCCCACCTGCAGATCGCCTGTGTCTACTCTGTGAGCCGATACCCATACGATAGTGAGGGATACTCCGTACATTACGAGAGTCATACCGGGGAGCATGAAAGTCATTACTCTGTTGGTGAAGAGCTGAGTATTCATAAGATCGGTATTAGCCTTGTCGAAGCGTTTTTCCTCTTCTTTTTCACGGCCGAAGGCTCTGATAACGCTGAGACCTGTCAGTATCTCACGGGATATGAGATTAAGTCCGTCCACAAGCTTCTGCATTATTTTAAACTTCGGCATAGCAATTATCATAAGAACAAGAATGAACATAAGGATAATAGCCACAGCCGCAATTATTATCCAGCCCATATGAGCACCTGTATTGAGTACCTTTATAACGCCGCCGATACCGAGTATAGGAGCGTACATCAGGACTCTCAGAAGAACGGCAGTAACATTTTGTATCTGCTGTACATCGTTGGTGCTTCTGGTTATTAGGGAAGCTGTTGAGAACTTATCTATTTCGGTATTTGAATAGCCTACGACTTTTCTGAATATCTTTTCACGCAGGTCGCGTCCTATTCCTGCACCTGTACGTGCTGCAAAATATCCTGCACCTATGGAAGCCGCAAGCATAAGGAATGACATACCAAGCATTTTGAGTCCCTGGAACCAGAGATATTTTTTCTGTATACTGTCTACGTCCACTCCTGCGGCTTTGTCAGCAGAAATAGCATATGAGATTCCCATTGACTTCATGGTATTGCTTCCGACTTTTGAAACTGTTTCCTCAAGCTGACTGCGGAGAGTCGATATCTGATTTGCATCAAGCATACCATTGTTTATAAGTCCCAGCATTATCGGGCGCATATCCACATAGGTAGTAAGGACACCATTTTCATTTTTAGCCTCATATGTCTTTAGGTCAAGGTGTAAATTCTCACTTATCTCATCAAGAGTAAGGCTGTCGATATCAAATCCCTCGGGAGACTGCTGCGGAGACTTTGCCATTGACTCCTTTAAAGTTGCCTTGAATCTTTCCTCACTCATATTACCTGTCTGTTGGGTAAGTGCAATTGGTACGAGGAAATCATCTGTTGAGCCCTCAAGCTCCTTTTCAGAAGCATTTCGTTCAAAGATATCGCCATTCTGAGTATAATGGCTTTCCCATTCCCTTTTTTCGCTGTCTGTCATAAACAGAGTAGAATAAAGCATATCCTCCGAAGTCATTTTTTCGGGAAGGATATACTCCACACCGTGATTCTGGATACCGATATCTATCATATCAGATGTATACTGCGGAAGTGAAAGGTCACAATATGCCTGTACACCGAGAAATACAAGAATGATAAGGACGATATGCCAGTAAGGTGCCATATTCAGGATTATTCTCTTCATTTTATCCTCCTTGGTTGATATATCAGCGTTTATTATACATTAGCAGTATATAAAAGTCAAGTAAAAAATTTTTCCTCACTATCAATAATAAATTAGTATTTATTCAAGTATGTCTTTGAATTTTTCGTAGTTTACTTTTACGCCGTCATCAAGCTCAAGGCTGATCTTTTCAGCTGCGAGAAGATGAAGTAGCTGTGTAAATCCCTCCATTTCGGTGATAAGTGCCTGTGATCGGCTTATGTTCCTGCGAATGGCAGTTTTATCTTTGCCGTTAGCACTTAGGTATTCTTCATTTTGCTGTGAAAGCCTGCATTTGAGCTGCTCATAATACGGCAAAGCATATTTATCTTCAAGTACCCATAGGGTATCGGGGGTATAGCGATGAATGTACATAATTGCCTTGAAGGCTTTTTTGCTTCCTGAGCTGAACTGCCAGTATATGGGGCGATTGCGGTATATCCGGGAGTGATCCTTGAAGAAGTTTTTTCTGAGATAATTGTGTATCACTTCACGGGCATCATCGCTGCCGCCGAGGGCATCAGCTATAAATGAAAGGTTTTCTTCCAGTGTTTCCTTTCCGTAGGCTTTTTCTATAAAGTCTGTAACAGCGGCCGTAAGACCGCTGTCAGCACTGTTTATAGTCATTATATTATCTTCGCAGGGGATAATAGTAGAATATTCAGATGAGTCCCAGCTGCCGCCTGCATAGCAAAGACCTTCACGGTCAAGGGAGTAGCGTCCGAAAATACAGCCTACAGCATAGCTTATAAGGCTTTTTATCTCTCTTTGAAGATCAGCTCTGCGCAAGGTGATATCCTCATCGCTGACCTCAGGTGTGAGTTCATCTTCAAGACCATAGGCTGATATAAAGAACTTATTGAGCTTTTCTTCGTTATTTTTCATCTTTTGGAAACGCTCATTGCAGATTTTTTCCCAGTCCTTGAATTTATCTGATATCAGTTTTGACATGATAACGCTCCTGTATTTGATTTGTTATTATTATAACATACTTTTATGGATAAATCAATGATTACAGAGTGAACAGATGTATAAAAATACATTGAAGATCCTTGTATGACCTTGATTGACAATAACAGTATTTGGAGTTATAATAAAACAGTTGATAAAAAGTTGATTTTTCAGATATACAATAAAGCAGAAAGGAGCGGAGATCATGTACAGCATACTTATTGCAGATGATGAAAAAGACGTTGTAGGATTATTGAAGGACTATTTTGAACTTGAGGGATACTGTGTATATACAGCATACAGCGGAGCACAGGCGGTTGAAGCTGTATCAAAATCTCCGGACATAATACTCCTTGATGTGAATATGCCTGACGGTGACGGTTTTGAAATCTGTCGGCGTATAAGAGATCATGTAAGCTGTCCTATTCTTTTCCTTACGGCAAAAGTCGAGGACGAGGATAAGATAAACGGTTTTGCGGCAGGCGGAGATGATTACATAATCAAGCCCTTTTCACTGGACGAGCTCGGAGCTCGTGTAGCTGCCCATATTCGCAGGGACAGGCGTGTAAGTGCTGCAAAGAATGTTCGGTTTTATGG
>CAMYYQ010000227.1 GCA_947303535.1 uncultured Ruminococcus sp. | reverse complement strand
GACTGCTGTGCATATTTTTTTATTCTTCTTCGGATTCTGCGGCGATTAGTTTTTTGTATTCCTCTTCTTTCTGGAGCCTTTCTTCTTCCTCACGTTTTTCTCTTTCTATTTCTTCTTTTTCAAAGTCAGACATTCCGTTTTCCTTGTCGCCGACATAAAGAGTGATGTCCTTGTCTATCTTGCCGTCCTTTACCGTGAACTTTGCCATATCTGACTTGAACGCTGCACCGTCAGCAAAAACATCAGTCTCTTTTGCAAGCTCCTGACCAAGTTCGGAGTTTATCCAAGCGCCGCGATACGGCTCATCGTCATCATATGATTCAGCATAGAGCATATATTCTCCGTCCATGATGCCAAACTTCTCACCAGGCTTTATACCAGACAGAACAACTGAATTGCCCTGCATTACAGTATATGTGCAATTGCCTGTGTATGGTTGTTTGTCGGGCCATGTCAGAACGTCGAATGAAAGATTTTTCTCACCTTCATAAGGTGTGAAATAGAAATCGAAATTAGTGGAATAGTTATATGCATAACCAAAACCGACTCCCTGATCTTTTGAGCTCTTTATATATCCCTCAGGAACTTCATCGACAACGACCTTATAGCAGTCGTAGCCTGTACGATAGAGGTCAGTGAAGACCTTTGTAGTGCCGTCTGAAGTCCAGCTTGTTTTCTTAGCATAGCTGTATGGAGCTTCAACAAGAGAAAGCTTAACACCCTCAAGAGGCTTTCCTGTAAGACTGTCATAACAGTTTACATTGATAGTATTGCCGGTTTTTCCGATTGGACCAAAGTTAAGGAAAAGATCTTTGTCGGGCTTGCCGTCAACTACCGAGAAGTCAATGCCGTTTGAGAGGTCCTCAAACTGAGCATCGGGGTAGTTTTCCTTGACCATTGCAGCAAAATCGCTGTCAGGATCAACGAAAGCAACAGGATAATCAAAGAAATTGAAATCAGCGTGGTAATCGCCGTCAGGAAGTGCCATTTCTCCCGTATACTGCCTCTGATAGTAATAATTGCCGTCCTTGTCAGTAATAGTGAGATTGCCGTAGCCTATATTCTCTCTGCCCTGACACCAGTCCATATGTGTGAACTTCACGTTCTTTTCAGCATCATCAGCTGCAACTCTTACAACAAGTTCTTTCTCTTCTGTGCCGGCTTCGATATCGAAGATAACCACCTGATCCCATATCTGATATCCTGCATAATAGCCCTCAGGCAGTCCGCTTACTGTAAGAAAATACTTATAATCCTTATCATCGGGAAGTCCGTAGTAATTAACGTCCTCACCGTTTGTAGAAATTTCATCGCCAATACTATACAGGTAATCTCCGACCATCTCATTAAGCCAGATATCAGCATTTTCAAGAGGTTCGCCTGACATCATATCCACTACGCTTACACTTAGCTTTGTGCCGACAGGCTTAGTTTCAGATGTAAGCTGCTTTCGCAGGTATACCATGTCATAGATATCAATAACTCCGTCAGCCAAAAGGTCGGCGTTCTTGATATTTCCAAGCTCGCTGATCCGTCCGAGAAGATAGCGGTTGAGCTGAACTGCGTCTGAGATACCGACATTACCGTCGAAATTTACATCTCCGAAGAGAGTGAGAACCTGAGCATTCTCGACTATATAATCCTCAGCAGAAGCAGATGAGATATTAATAGTCATGGGTATCGCAGCCATAACAGCTGCCGTAATAAGCGCCTTGATCCGATTTTTAATGTCCATTGCTTTTTACCTCCTGTCATTTGTAGGAGCATATGAGCTCCCCTTACACTATTAATTGTATCATAATAAACAAATTTTGTCAACGAATGCGGCAAATAATGTGCTTTAAATACACCTTTTGTTAAAAAAATATATCCGTTCAGTACAGATATTTTCAGCAGGTGACAGTGAAGGGTATCCTTACGGTAAAAAAATACAGTGTCATTTGTATGAAAAATGTACTGTCAGAACAACATTTTTTAAATCTTTTGATATAATGATCGTAGTATTTTATTATTGCCTTCCGAATGATAACTCCCGATTTTTTGAGGAGCGTAAAAATCCTCGTGGTCATTATTTTATCTTTTATGCACAATAGTTATAGTGAATGTGCGCAAGGCAAATACGACTTTTTTGTGTATTATGACAAAATTATAAACAAATCGCCTTAAATTACCGAATTGTAACCTTTGTGTTACCATTCTGTTACCATTTTTCTGGGCAAACCATGTATAATTAGCTTGTTATAGGCAAAAATTTTGAAAGAAGAGTGATAACATGATTCAACTAAGAAGACTCAAATCAGCTATCATCAGCAGCGCAATAGCTGCTTCAGCATTTGCTTTGCCTTTTGCAACAGTAACTCCCTCTCTCTCGGCAAATGCAGCAGATGGCGACAACTATGCAAAACTCCTTCAGTATTCCCTCTATTTCTATGATGCCAATATGTGCGGCAATAATTCCGATTGCGCTCTTTCATGGAGAGGCAACTGCCACACAAACGATGAGGTCCCGGGCGGTTTCCATGACGCAGGCGACCATGCCATGTTTGGTCAGCCACAGGGCTACACAGCAGCTACTCTCGGCTGGGCTTACTATGAGTTCAAGGACGCTTTTGATGCAACAGGTCAGACCGCTCACCTCAAGGTCATAACAGACAAATTTGCTAAGTTCTTCCGTGACGCTACTGTTCTTAACGGCAATACCGTTCAGAAGGTGCTTATCGAAAAAGGCGAAGGCGGTGTTGACCATTCTTACTGGGGACCACCTGAGACACAGGGCAACAGAGGACGTATGCTCTGGTCAACAGGCGGTGCTGCAAACGTAACTGCTGAATACGCAGCAGCTCTCGCAGCTAACTATGTAAACTTCGGTAACACAGAAGACCTTAAATACGCCAAGGCTCTTTATGATTTCTCAAAGCAGAATCCTGCAACTTATTCATGCGAATTCTACGGAAGCGGCGAGAGCGGATCAAAGGACGAACTCGCATGGGCAGCAGGCTGGCTCTACCTTGCTACTAAGGACGAGAGTTATCTTAACGACCTCAAGAACGGTCCTCTCGGTTACTGGGTAATGAACTGGGAAAACGTTTCACTTGGTGCAGGCGTTATGCTCGGTACTATCACAGGCGACTGGTCACACGCACCTGAGCTTGGTAATCTGTCAGGTGACGGATACAAGTTCTATGACAAGTGGGGCTCGGCAAGACATAACGCTACAGCTCAGATGTGCTCACTTATTGCTGCAAAGCACGGTAAGGGCGATGCAAGCTGGGCAAAGGGTCAGATGCAGTACCTCACAGGTGATAAGGCATTTGCCAACGGTCAGTCATACTGTCTCGTATGCGGATTCAAGCCTAATGCTTCAAAGAATCCTCACCACAGAGCAGCTTCAGGCACAAACAGTGCAGCTGAGTCAAACGACGGCGTACAGAACAAGTATACACTTATCGGTGCTCTCTGCGGCGGTCCTACTGACGCTAACGGCACATACAGAGATGTTCGTTCTGACTATGTAAGCAACGAGGTAGCTTGCGACTACAATGCAGGCTTTGTTGGTGCAGCAGCTGGTCTTTACAGCACTTACAAAACGGGCTCTACAGAGTCAAGTATCGAAGGTGTAACAAAGGTATACGGCGGCGGAAGCGGCAGCACAAGCAATAATAACCAGCAGCAGAACAACGACTGGAACAGCCAGAACAATAATCAGACTAACAATCAGAACCAGAATAATGACTGGAACAACCAGA
>CAMYYQ010000226.1 GCA_947303535.1 uncultured Ruminococcus sp. | reverse complement strand
CTCCATCGGGATTTTCTCTGGATCTATATTTTTAAAATACAGAATTATACAACTATAATTATAGCATTTCTCCGACTAAAAATCAATAAACCAGTTCATTATATGGTAAATTTTGTGAAAAATAACAGTATCTAACCTTACAACAGTCTCTAAACTTCGGATTTTCCGCTTGCGCTAAGATATGTATTTAGACAAAGTGCACAAAGCAAAATCACACTATCAGCTCTGCACGGCTTCCGCCGTCCCTGTCCTTACGAACTACGATCTGTTTGTCGATACGCTGCTTGAGTGCCTGTACATGGGAGATTATACCCACAAGCCTGTTGCCCTCGGAAAGGGTATTTAGTGCCCTCATTGCCTGTTCTATAGAGTTTTCATCGAGAGAACCGAATCCCTCGTCAACAAACATTGTATCGAGCTTTATACCGCCTGCCGAGCACTGTATCTCGTCAGAAAGACCAAGTGCAAGAGAAAGTGATGCCTTAAAGGATTCTCCGCCCGAAAGCGTCTTTACGCTTCGTGTTGAGCCGTTGTAATGGTCGATAACATCAAGTTCAAGTCCCACCTGCGCACGTTTATCCTCATACTCTGTACGTCTCACAAGTGTGTACTGTCCCTCGGACATTACTTTCAGCCTCTCATTTGCCCGTGCGATTATCCTGTCGAAGTACGCTGTCTGTATGTAAGTCTCAAGCATGAACTTGCTCTGCTCCGACAGCTTTCCGTTTGCGGTATCAGCCAGATTTCTCACCCATTTATAGCGCTCGTCAAGCTCTGCAAGCTCAGACGAGCCACCCTTGATATTATCAAGTGCAGTCCTGTTCATAGTGAGCTGGGTATGCAGCTTTCTCAGCTTTTCGGTAAGCTTTGACTTTTCCTCGGTAAGCCTTGTCCTTTCTGCCACCTCCGAAGCACTGTCCATATTCCCAAGACTATCGAGCTGCTCGGTAAGCTGTTTGAGCTTTCCTGCCTCCTCCGAACACTGCTTCTCAATGCCTTTCATAGCCTGCTCTGCCGCTTCAAAGGACTTTCGTATCTCATTGATACGCTTCTGAAGCGAGTCCGCATACATGGCAGCTTCTTTTCCGCTTTCAAAATGCAGTCTCTGCTTCAGCTCAGCCATGCGCTCGGCAAGCTCTCTGAGCCTGCTCTCACCCGCAGCCTTTGCAGCTGTATGATCGGTTATGCTCTTAGTCTTTTCGGCGATATTCTTCTCGCACTTAGGGATAAGCTCTTCAAGCTCTTTCCTGTAAGCTGCCTTTTTCTGCTCCTCGGCAAGCTCAGCGCTGTTCTGGACAAGCTGTCCGTTCAGTCTTATTTTCTCCGAAGTTATCATACTGCGGATATCTCCCGTAACTTCTCCGCATATTATCTCCTTTGCCTTTTCCTCAGCATTGCTGCGCATTTGCTTAGCTTCTCCCTCAGTCATTGCTCTCCTGCCGCGAAGCTCCGTCAGTTTCTTGTCAGTCTCGGCAATAGCGGTAAGTATACCTGCTGCCTGCTTCTCCTTTGAAGCAATATCCTGCGTAAGCTTATCACGCTCGGCAACAAGTTTTTCCACCTCGGTTATCTTCTTTTCAAGCTCATTTCTCTCGCCGCCGCAGTTTATGAGCTCATGCTCACAGCGCTCAGCCCACTTGTCACTGCCGCAGCCAAGGAACTCATCTGCACTGTCCGAAAGCTTCCTTTCGAGCTCCTCCGCTTTTCCCTTTAACCCAGAAGCTGCTGAACTGCGCTTCTCTGCCTCAGCCCTTGCCTTATCCACTTTGCTTTTCAGTTCCTCAAGCTCTGCTTCCGAGGGAGCTTTCACCTGTTTTTTTGCAGGTGCAGGGTGCTCACATGAACCGCATACAGGACAGGGCTCACCGCTTTTCAGTCCTGCTGCAAGTACTCCTGCCTGATCGTCAAGGAAAGCCCTGTAGTTGCTTTCATAGTCAGCCGCTATCTTTTCGGCGATATCAGCAGCCTCCTTATAGGCAGAAACTGCTTTTTTATAGTCGCTGCGGCACTTCTTCCACGCCTCTATATCCTCCGAAAGCTTTTTCAGCTGATCCTGACGCTTGATGAGGTTTTCCTCTTCACGGAGCAGCTTTTCACGCTCTTCACCGCACTTTTCAAGCTCGATTCTGCGCTTTTTGGCTTTTTCGGTCTCCACACAGAGCATTTCGCTTTTTTTCATAAGTCTGTCATGCTCGGCCTGTTCTTCTTTCAGCTCTGCTTCGGCTTTTTTCACCTCGGCTTCGCTTTTTTCACATTCACTTATCATCTCGGAAAGCTTTTCAAGCTCCTCGCCGCGCTTTTCAAGCTTTTCGCGCTGAGAGGTGAGCTCTACTGTTTTTTCACCAGTACCTTCAAGTGAAGAAAGCTCCACTTTTATCTGTTCAAGCTTCGTTTCGGCAGCTTCCTTTGACTCCACTGCTTTGATAAGAAGCTCGGTATTTTCCGCGATATCCCTTTCAGTATCCGACGCAAGCCTCTTGTTTTCCGCTATCTTGCTGTATTCAGGTATTTCCGCATCTACACGGGCAAGCTCCGCCGTTATCCTTTCAAGCTCTGACTTGCGTTCGTTTTCCTTTTCGAGCTCTTCAGCAAGAAGCTTACGGCGATGCTGCAATTCACTGAGCATATTTGAAGTCTTTTCGTGCTCGGCTGCTGCTTTTTCTCTCTCTTCAGCCTTTGCTATACGGGCATTGACTTCCGCAAGCTTTTCGTCAAGCTCCTCACTTTCACGGGTGCAGACCTCTGCCCTTGCCTTGTCACGAACAAGGAGCTTTTCCACAACTTCGCAGATATATTCAACAGGCGGAAGCTCCTCTTTCAGCTTTGTTACTTCCTCGGCGTACTCATCATCCTCACCGCATACTATGCCGCCAACGTACTGATTTATGCTGCCGCGGTGACTTTCACAGGCATTTTTCAGCGCACTGCTCTCCTGTTTCAGTGTCTCCTGCAAGGTCTGATAGTTCTTGGTCTTGAAGATATGACGCAGTATCTCGCGGCGCTGTCCCGTGTCCTCGGTTATGAGCTTCATGAAGTCGCCCTGCGCTATCATGGCTATCTGCTTGAACTGCTTCTCGGTAAGTCCTATGACTTCTTTAACAGCTGCATCAACGTCCCTTATTCCAGAGACTGCTTTGCCGTCAGGATAGGTAAAAACAACGTTTGCAGGCTCCTGAGCCACTCCGCCGCCGCGCTTGGCTCTGCGGGTATACTCGGGATTTCTGTTAACTTTGTATATCTTGCCGCTGTACTCAAAATCAAGCTCAACGTATGTAGGAGTATCAAGAGAGGCGTATTTCGACCTTAGCATACTGTCATCATCGCGGTTAGTACCGCTTGCACTGCCGTAAAGAGCGTATGTGACAGCATCGAAGATAGTGGTCTTGCCTGCTCCCGTATCGCCTGTAATAAGGTAAAGTCCCTTATTTCCGAGAGCATCGAGTTCAAGGACCGTCTTTCCCGAATACGGACCAAATCCTGATATTTCAAGTCTTACAGGTCTCATTCTCCGTCCTCCCATATTTTTTCTATCAGCGACTGTATGAGCTCATGCTGCTTTTCGCTCATATCACCGCCGTTGCTGAATCTGTAGAACTCCTCAAACAGCTCTATGGGGAGCTTTTTCTCAGCTTCCGCCGCGCCAAGGCTGCCATGGTCGCTCCTTGTGCGCTGATTATCGTACTCTATGCTCATGATATTGGGATAAACGCTGCGGAGCTTTCCGAGCACCTCAGGTATCTCCTCCTCATCGGTCAG
>CAMYYQ010000225.1 GCA_947303535.1 uncultured Ruminococcus sp. | reverse complement strand
GAAAAAAACGCAATAAAAATAAAACGCCGTCTTAAAAAGAACTGTATCTGGTGGTTCTGCTGCTGGCTTATCTGGGTAGTGGTATTCCTCCTGGACTGGAGCGGTGCAAAAATACTCGGTGACGAATACAACGAGATAAACTACAAGCTGCTATCCATTGCAGGCGGACTTCTCACCATTCTCCTTGTACTAAACTTTTTCGTGTGCAGATACTCCTACATCACATCACAGAGAGTATATCAGCCCAACGGCTTCGGCTTTGCACGAAATAAGAAAAAGGTTACTTACATTTTATCGGGAGATAGCCTGAAGCTGTGGTTCAATAACGCTATAATGCCGAAGGAATACACAGTTATAGAGGATAAGGAAAAGCTTGAGCAGATGCTCAAGGATAATTACACAAAGAATAAGCTTTAATGATAATAAAGGAGTTATAACTATGAAAACATATGAAGGAAAACTTGTATCCAAGGACATAAGAGTCGGTATCGTCGTTGCTCGTTTCAACGAGTTCATCACATCAAAGCTTCTCGGCGGTGCCGTTGACACTCTCAAGCGTCACGACGTTAACGAAGCTGCTATAGACATAGCATGGGTACCGGGTGCATTCGAGATACCTCTCATTGCTTCAAAAATGGCTAAATCAGGCAAATATGACGCTATCATATGCCTCGGTGCTATCATCAGAGGAAGCACATCACACTATGACCTTGTTTGCAACGAAGCCGCAAAGGGCATCGCACAGGTTTCTCTCCAGAGCGATATCCCTGTAATGTTCGGCGTTATCACTACCGAGAATATCGAACAGGCTATCGAGCGTGCAGGCTCTAAGGCAGGCAACAAGGGCAGTGAGTGCGCTGAGGGTGCTATAGAAATGATAAATCTTATCAGAGAGATCGAGGCATAATGACCAATCTGATCTTTGATTACGACGGCACTATCCACAACTCTATGCTGACATACGCCCCCGCATTCCGCGATACAATGAAATGGCTCTCGGATAACGGCTATATCGCCCACCATGAATACTCCGACAAGGAGATAAGCTACTGGTTGGGCTTCAATTCAACGGATATGTGGGGACAGTTCCATCCCGAGCTTGACCCTGAGATACGTGAAAAAGCACGTATCATGCTGGGACAGGATATGGCACAGCGTGTAGACCGCGGCGAGGGTGCGCTTTATGACGGTGCTGAGGAGATGCTCACAGAGCTGAAAAACAGCGGCTATACACTTATCTTCCTAAGTAACTGCCGCTTCCACTATCTCGAACGCCATAAACGAGTATTCGGGCTCGATCGTTTCTTTGACTATTTCTACTGCTGTGAAGCCTTTGATTTTATTCCTAAGTATGAGATATTCCGCAAAATAGCTCCGAACCATGATGGTGACTTCATCGTTATCGGCGACCGCTTTCACGATATCGAAACGGCTGCTCAGAACGGGCTGCCGTCAATTGGCTGCGGATACGGCTTCGGCTCTGATGAGGAGCTTGCTAAGGCTGATATCATAGTAAGAAAGATACAGGAGATACCAAAGGCTGTTAAAGAACTCCGTACCTGAACAAGAAAGGAGCAATTATGAGACCTTCACGCATTTCCGCACTGCTTACGGCAGTGGTCCTTTCCTTTTCGCTGATCTCATGTTCTGACAATAACACGGACGTACCGAGAATACAGCGTGAAAGAAACAAGGACGAGGAATTCAGGATAGGACAGTCCTATGCTGTTGACGATGAAGATATTCCCGATGACATAGATATCCCCGATGATGAGGTTTGTGATATCTCAGACATCGAGAAAGAAGTACAGCTTCTCATCTCGCATATAGATGACAAAAAAGAGGAAAATGTCATCAAAGATGATATACAGAATCTCCTTGATATGTATGATCTTATCTACGACGCTCATACCAACATGGAAATAGTCTTTTACAGGAACTATAACGATAAGGCTTTAGAGAGCGAATACAACAGGTTTTACCGTGCGGCATACGTTGCAAAAGACCTTATAGACTACGGTTTCGTATATGGCTTTGACAGTAAATACAGTGATCTTTTCAAAGATCTTGTGGACGAAGATGATCTTATCAAATACGATGGCGAATATGACCTTGAAACTGCCCGTATCAACTCGGAATCAAGCTTTGATGACCAATCAGAAGCATTGAGCAGTTATTACGATGTTGAAAATGATGACTCTCTTTCAAACAAGGAAAAGGATCTAAAATGCGCAGAGATACTTCTTGATCTGATCAGTGATTATGATACCGAAAAGCTGTATTCTCAGTATGACAGAGATTATACAGGTGATGAGATACTTGACCTTAGCAAGACTGTTAAATCAGAGCTTATACCTGTAAACAAAAAACTCACAACAGAATATCTTACTACTGCTGACTGGTCAAGCTCATATTATGATGAAGTCAGCAGTTCAAACCCGTTTAAAATAATACGTGAATATGCTCCCAGGCTCTCAGATGACATAAGCAAAAGTGCGGATATAATATGTGATGAAAAGCTCTACAGTATCTTTAACGATTCAGAAGCTTTTCAGGGGGCATTTACCGATGATCTGCCAACAAATAACAGAGCAAGGGTATTTATAGGAAATGTTGGAAGCGAAAACGTTCTCCGCTCTGCCATACATGAATTCGGTCATTTCCACGCCTGTCTCTACGATGAGACTCCCTCATATCTCTTCAAAAACAATATGGATATCGCAGAGATTCAGTCGCAGGGCTTTGAGCTGCTTTTTATGCAGTTCTATGATGATATCTACGGTGACAGCAGTGATTCCATGAAGCTCGAACAGGTGATCGACCTGCTTGACTCGGTAATATGTGGTTTCCTTATCGGTGAATTTGAATACACTGTGGTAAGGGATAAGGACGATCTTACTCCGCAGGAAGTAGTAGACCTTTTCAACGACCTTTTCAGTGAGTACAATCCATTCTTAAAAATCAACAATGTCCCGCATTTATTTGAAAGCCCCGGTTATTATATAAGCTATGCAACATCTTCACTTGCTGCTTTTGACATATTTGAAGATCTGCTGAATGATCCGCAAAAAGCACTTGAACAATACGAAAAGATCGCAAAAACATCTTTCAACTCAGGTGAATTTACATTCAAAATGGCTCTGAAAGAATGTGGCTTCAGTGATGTGCTCACAAAGGAGTATATAACTGCTCTTGCTGATGAACTAAGTGACTACGCTGAAAGCTTCTGACATTTAAATAACGCTGATACATCAAAAAAGGACTGCAATTGCAGTCCTTTTTTTGTTATTCGGTTCTGAGAGCTTCAACAGGATCTTTTCTTGCTGCAACGCCTGACGGGATAAGTCCTGCGATAAGTGTAAGGAGCATACTGATAACAACCAATATTACAGCTCCCACAACAGGAACGTGAGCACGAAGTGTATCAAGACTCGTTACATGGTGTATGATAGCGTTTATAGGTATGGTCAAAAGCACTGATACACCAATACCTATAAGACCTGCCGCAAGTCCCACAAGAAGCGTTTCGGCGTTGAATACCGTGCGGACATTGTGCTTTGAAGCACCTATGGCACGAAGTATACCGATCTCTCTTGTACGCTCAAGAACAGATATATATGTGATGATTCCGATCATTATTGAGGATACAACAAGTGATATTCCGACAAAGGCAATAAGAAGATATGATATACCGCTAATAATGCCCGTAATTGACGACATAAGAAGTGCAACGACATCGGTATAGTGTATAACATCTG
>CAMYYQ010000224.1 GCA_947303535.1 uncultured Ruminococcus sp. | reverse complement strand
GTATTTGACGTGTCAGGCAATCAGATAGGCAACAAATGGCCTGCTACAAACTTCCTTATCTACTGGGACGGCGACCTTGAGCGTGAGCTTCTTGATGATATCACCATTACAGACGGTGCGGCAATAAACAACTACCCTGCAATATTTACAGCTAATGGCTGTGCTTCAAATAACGGCACAAAGGCAGTTCCCTGCCTTACAGCGGATCTCTTCGGCGACTGGCGCGAGGAGCTTATCCTGAGAACAGAGGATAACTCAAAGCTCCGCGTATGGTGTACAAATACCGAGACAAAGTACCGCATAACTACTCTCATGCACGATATGCAGTACCGTATGCAGTGCGGCTGTCAGCAGTCCTCATACAATCAGCCGCCTCACCCAAGCTTCTATCTGGGCACAGAGGCTCCGCTTCCTGCAAGACCTAACATCAAGCTGAACAATACTCCTCCCGAGCCTGTAAACGGCAAGCTGGTGAAGAACTTCCTCGTTAAGGACAGTGCAAACTCAGGAGCATGGAAGCTTATGGAGACCAACAGCACAGGCGGTGCTATCTACGGCGACAGAGACTTTACTTATACTGCACTTGCATCACAGCTACAGAACTGTGAGTACATAATGACAGCCTGCAATTCAAAGAATACAGACGCCGATCTTGCTGAGTTCACAACAGCTGACAAGTGCGAGGTATATGTTCTCGTTGATACCCGTGAGGAAGAAGCAAACCTGGTTCCCTCATGGCTCAGCGGCTATACAAGGACTGACCTTACAGCGACCTCAAGCAACGGCGTTGAATTCGTAGCTTACAAGAAGGAATTTGCAGCAGGTCAGAAGGTAGTTCTCGGCACAAACGGAATGACAGGAAATGTTATAAATTACACCGTTTTCGTAAAAGAGCCTGAGGTAGTTACAACAACTACGACTACAACTACAACCACCACAACTACTACAACTACAACAACGACCACTACTACTACAACAGAGACAACTACTACAACGACTGTTACAACTACAGAGCCTGTGACCACAACTACAAACGGCGGTGTTACCGTAACTATTTGGGGCGATGCAAACTGCGACGGCGAGGTTGATATGTCTGATATCGTTCTTATAATGCAGAGCCTTGCAAATCCTAATAAGTACGGTTTACAGGGTACAGATGAGCATCATCTCACAGATCAGGGCTCGGCTAATGCTGATGTTGATATCAGCAGCAAGGGCATAACCTCAAATGATGCACTGAAGATACAGGAGTTCCTGCTCAATAAGATCACAAGCCTTGATCCTACTGTAAAATAACAATAAATGAGCTGCATGATCTTTCATGCAGCTTTTTTATGTATACGGCTATGTACTTGACAAATCGCAAGAAAACTGGTATTATAAAGGGTAATAGATAACAGGGGATATGCTTCTCATAATAGAAGAGAAGTGATCTGCCGATTGCATGATATGTTATGTCTGCATTGTGATCTATGACTATGTTTTTATGAGATCGTAATTAGTTTTGGTTTTCATTATAAAAGGAGTTTGCAGTATGGAGATAACAAATAAAGAGATCGACAGCGGAAAAGCATTTGATTTTGGACGAACTTCAAAAGGATACGCAAAATATCGTGACATTTATCCAAAGGAATTCTATAAAAGACTTGTGGACTGCGGCGTTGGTGTAAGCGGTCAGAAATGTCTTGATCTTGGTACGGGAACAGGAGTTATACCGCGTAATATGTACCAGTACGGGGCAGAATGGACAGGCACGGATATATCCGAAAATCAGATAGCACAGGCTGAGCTTCTTGCAAAAGCAAATAAGATGAATATTGATTTTCAGGTAGTATCTGCGGAAAATCTGGACTTTCCCGATGGAAGCTTTGATATCATCACAGTGCTTCTGGTATTTTGATACAAAGGAGCTTGCACCAAAGCTTGCGAAAATGCTTAAAAAGGACGGCAGACTCGTTGTGATGCAGATGGCATGGCTGCCTGAGGAGGACAGGATCGCAGGACTCAGTGAAAAGTTGGTTCTGGAGTATAATCCTGATTGGACAGGCGGCGGCTGGACTCGTCAGCCTGTTAATATATCAGATGATGTTCTGGATTCCTTTGACGTAGTGTACAGAGCAGGATATGACATAGATGTGCATTTTACACGAGAGAGCTGGAACGGAAGAATGAAGACCTGCCGCGGTATCGGAGCTTCACTTCCTGAGGCTGATATAGCTGCATGGGAGCGTGAACACAGGGCACTTCTTGCACTTACAGCTCCTGAGGAGTTCGATGTGCTTCATTATGCTGCAATTGCAATACTGAAAAAGAAATAAGCCGAGGGGAAAGGCGATAACTTAGTCCTAATATGATATAAGGATTAAGGAGAAAAATATGAAAAGAATATTTGCAGTATCAATAGCTGTGCTTGTTATAGGTATGGCTTTGACAGGCTGCGCCGACAAGAAAACCGACAACGGAACTGTTGCTGTAACAGTAACAGAAGCTGACGATAGCGAGATTGTCCTCACTTCGGAAGAGACAGCAAAGTATGTTGAAAAAGGTGCGGATATCAACGGCTTTGAGAAGTATGAAGATGCTGCCGATCAGTTTATTAAGGCTGTAAAAGAGCGTGATATTTCAAAGCTTAAAGATGTTTTCTTTATAAGAGATGAAGAGCAGTATGTAATGCCCATAGATCAGGGAATATTTGGCTTGTTATACAAGCAGGCTGTATCACTTATGAGCGAACCCGACTATGAAGTGGACTACGCAAAAGAGACAGGCTATTATACTGCCGAAGAGCTTCAGGCTGCCGATGATATGGCGAATATGTACTATGTTTACGGCAGTATAAATAAAGAAGTCACAGGCGGAGATAAAGAGCTTTCTGACGAAGAGAGAAATACCATAATCCAAAAGATACAGGCGTTTGATTTCGACTTTGTAAATATCGAAAGACCTGTCAGCGTCACAGAGGGAAAGTATTACGAGGTCGGACTGAAAAAGGGCGATGATCTTATTACTATGCAGTTTTCACTTTATAAGGTGAACGATGAAAAGTGGCTTATACAAAACGCCGAATGTAACAGAAAAATTGCTGAATAAATGAAAAAGCGATCCGAGTAATCGGACCGCTTTGCTTTTAGTCAATATTAAAAATTCTGTCAGGAAGACGCTCCGGAATTGGCTCCGGCGGAACGTCAGGTATTCCAAGTGCGAGATGACCGATGCCGATATAATCGCCTTTGAGACCTACTCTATCAAGTATCTCCTTGCCGAGATCGCTTTCCATTTCCTCTTTAGCGCGGTGTATCCAGCAGCTTCCGAGACCAAGCTCCTGAGCCTTCAGCATCATGTTTCCTATACTAAGGCTTCCGTCATATACCGCAGTAGGTATATCCTTTGGTGCAATTACAAGAATGATAATAGGTGCGCCGTAGAACGGATCAAAGTCACCTTCCCAGCCGCCTATTTTTCTGTTTTCCTCAGCAATAGTATCACGAAGCTCTTTATTTGTGATCGAAATTAATACAGGAGCCTGTTTGCCTCTGCCAGAAGCAGCGTAAATACCTGCTTCCAATACCTCGTCAATAAGATTTTTTGACGGGAGCAACGATGAAAATTTGCGAACGCTTCTGCGTTCCTTGATTATTTTTGTAAGCTTGCTCATTATACGCTCCTCCTAAGCTTTTCAAGATATATACATTATAACATAAAGTTTGGAAGAAATCAACATTTTTTATGAAAAAATTGGCAAAATTTTATTATTATGATA
>CAMYYQ010000223.1 GCA_947303535.1 uncultured Ruminococcus sp. | reverse complement strand
ATCGAATTTCTGCAAGCCGGGATTCAGGGCAATACATAACAGCCGCTACTGGAAGTGTCAGGACTACCTCGGCATAGGACCTGCTGCACATTCCTGCTATCAGGGAAAGCGTTTTGCAGTCGAGCGTGATATTGCGGATTTCATAGCAAGTGAGTTCCAGAATGTAACAATAATGGACGAAAGCCCCTGCGGCTTTGAGGAGTTCGCAATGCTTCGTCTGCGTCTAAAAGAGGGACTCAGACTCAGCGATGTTTCGGAGCATCGCAATGATATAGAAATGAAAATGCCGCCCCTTATAAAGGACGGCTATGCAGAGACTGACGGAGAGAGGATATGGCTGACCGCCAAAGGCTTCCTCATGTCCAATTCCGTTATCGAATATCTTATTTTCTGATTTTTAGGTGGTGGATAAAATGGCAGATGTGACCGAATATAAATGTCCGTCCTGCGGAGCACCGATGCGTTTTGATATAGATCATCAGAGCATGGTATGCCGTTTCTGTTCAAAAAAATACGACCTTGAATATGTGCGGTCGCATTTCAATGAAATAGCCGATGACAAGCTCTCGGATTTCGACTGGGTGGACAGAACAAAATACGTCTGGGAGCCTTATGAGCAGGAAAAGCTTGAGGAATTTGAATGTTCTTCATGCGGCGGAAAAATAGTAACAAAGTCCTTTTATGCATCTGCCAGATGTCCGTACTGCAAGCACTATGTGATAATTCCCTCTGACCTTGACGGCGATATCCGTCCCGATAAGGTGATACCTTTCAAAGTAACATCAGCGGAGTTCTGGGATAAGTATACCGAATACCTGTCTGAGTTCAGAAGAGTACCGAAGGAGTTCCACAGCAGGTCCGCCAAGAATGATATTATCGGTTACTACATACCCGTATGGCGATACAGCTGTAAATACGAGCCCGAGGAAAGCTACAGCGTTATCGTCAATGATTATCCCATACTTGCCAATGATGCAGATGTGAAAGAAGATGTTTTCTACACACTGCTGCCCTATGACTACAGCGAAGCAGAGGAGTTCAGCGAGTCATGCCTTACGGGATTTTGTGCCAGCAGGTATATTATAGGTGCTGAAAACGCAATGAAAATGACAGACTCGGTCTTAAGGATGGATTATAACGTTTACATAAACGCTGTTTTTTTACTGAAAAAGGATGATGAAGAGCCTTTGGATACAAGCGAAAAACTGGACAGGCTTATGAATGAAAGTCTGAATCAGTATATGCGTAACCGAAAGCTTGCATATTATCTTGTGCCCGTGTGGCTTCTGAAAATAAAGTATAACGATGAAGAATTCACATATGCCATGAACGGACAGACTGGAGAAATGAGAGTTGACAAGCTTCCAAGAAAATCAAGACTGAAATCCGTTTTCTGGTCAGCGTTTGCGTTGATAGTTTTATTTATATCGCTACTGTTCATTTATAAAAACAATGATCTTTTAAGAAGCTCCAGTGTGGTATTAATATTTTTTCTGTGCATAGGGATCATTTTAATAATAGCGTTTTATGCCTTTGCAAGGGAAGTAGTCAAAGCAATACCGACCAAAAAAGTATATTACAATTCAAAGCGTTATGACGAGCAAAAGCTCTGGAGTTTAGACGATTTCTCATCAAAATACCTGTCCAAACGAAAACGAAGAAGATAAAAAAACCACCCTTAACGGGTGGTTTTATTTATGTAAGATCATTGATTATTCTGTCGAATGTAGCGATATCCTTATCGTATGTTTTCTGCATATCTTCCTGTGAAGCGTCCATAACGTCTTTAGGCTTGCGGAGCGCAAAGAACATATCGTCGGTCATCATATTCTTCGGAACTCCAATTTTCTCAGCAAAATCCGTATCCTTGAGGTAGAAAAAATACTTTTGTACATGAGGATTATCAGGGAACAGTGTACTGAGGTCGATCAGATATTCCTCGGGAGTGACGATAAGATCGGAAATGGTCTTGTCATTGCCGATCAGCATAATACCTTCTTCGTTATTGAGGTAGGTTGTAAGCTTATTGGTAACTCCGTTCTGGTAATTAGTGTAATCGTCATCGCCGTAGGGGATATAGTACACAGATACTTCCGTTTTGCCGTTTTTGTTGGAGTCCTCGCCGAATTCGGAAAAGTATTCCTCAAGGTAGACCGAGTTGCCAACGGCAGCGTTGTCGCAAAGCATAAGTATTATCATATCGGGACGAGGTCTCGAAACGAGGTCGTATATGAGGTAAGAACCCAGAAATACGAAGAACACACCGATCCCCACCCACCATTTGTTATGGTAGAAGAAATTGTTTATCTTTTTCCAAAATGTGAGCTTGACTTCTTCTTCCTTTTCCTCATGAATGGTCTCGCTTTCCTCAACGATACCCTGCTTTAAGCGCATAAGCTCGATCTTTTCATTCTGAAGCTTTTTTTCGTAAGCCTCGCGCTTTTCCTTTTCGCGCTGAGCGTACTGGCGTTCAAGTTCTGCCTGCTGAGCTTCAAGCTCTTCCTGACGCTTTTGCTGCATTTCTCTGTTGACCTGGAAAACACTCTTTTTTATGTCAAGCTTTTCATCGTCATCTGATATCGGCTTATTGTTCTGATTATCCTTCATAAATATATCCTTTTATGGTAATGGGCGGCAATTGCCGCCCTTATGTGTTTATTTATCAAGACTTTTAAGTGTTGGGAAGAGAAGTACGTCTCTGATAGACGGACTGTTTGTGAGAAGCATTACGAGACGGTCGATACCGTAGCCGATACCGCCTGTAGGAGGCATACCGATCTCAAGAGCATTGAGGAAGTCCTCGTCTGTACGGTTAGCTTCTTCATCGCCCTGGCTGAGAGCTTCTTCCTGAGCCTTGAAACGCTCACGCTGGTCGATAGGATCGTTGAGCTCAGAGTAAGCATTGCACATTTCTCTTCCTGTGATGAAGAGTTCGAAACGCTCAACATAATCAGGAGCATCGGGCTTCTTCTTTGTAAGAGGAGAAATCTCTATCGGGTGATCCATAATGAATGTAGGCTGAATGAGGTGTTCCTCAACGTAAGCCTCAAAGAAGAGGTTGAGGATATCACCGCGCTTGTGACGTGTCTCGTACTCTACGCCCTTTTCGTCAGCTATCTTGCGGGCTTCTTCAAGAGTCTTTATCTCGTTGAAGTCAACGCCTGAGTACTTCTTGACAGCATCTATCATAGTAAGACGCTCGAAAGGCTTGCCTAAGTCGATCATGTGCTCACCGTAAGGAACGCAGGTAGTACCGCATACTTCCTGAGCAACATGGCGGAACATATTCTCTGTAAGGTCCATCATTCCGTAGTAATCAGTATAAGCCTGATAGAGCTCCATGAGTGTGAACTCTGGGTTATGACGTGTATCAACGCCCTCATTACGGAAAACCCTGCCTATTTCGTAAACTCTTTCAAGTCCGCCTACGATGAGTCTCTTGAGGTAGAGCTCCAGACTGATTCGGAGCTTAACGTCCTCGTCGAGAGCATTATTGTGAGTCTAGAAGGGTCTTGCAGCAGCGCCGCCAGCGTTGGATACCAGCATGGGAGTCTCAACCTCCATGAAGCCCTGTGCATCGAGGTAGCGTCTGATGGATGAGATTATCATTGAGCGCTTGATGAATGTGTCCTTTACATCATCATTCATGATGAGGTCGATGTATCTCTGTCTGTAGCGAAGATCCGTATTGGTCATACCGTGGAACTTCTCGGGCAGCGGCTGCAGGTTTTTGGAAAGCAGCGTTACAGACGACGCATGCACGGA
>CAMYYQ010000222.1 GCA_947303535.1 uncultured Ruminococcus sp. | reverse complement strand
CAAGCTCAAGATCGAAGCTGAGGGTGACGGTATAAAGTCAGGCAAGGGCGCAGTTACTTTCTCAGGCGGTACTACCAAGATCAAGGCAGGCAATGACGCTGTACAGGCTGAAACAACTATCGACATCAGCGGCGGCAAGCTCATTGCAGGCGGCGACAGAGGTCTTACAGCCGTAACAGGCGTTAATATCACAGGCGGTACAGTAATTGCTACTGCTACTGATAATCAGGTAGATGAAAAGCTCCTTACAGGTACTACACAGACTACTGCACTGCTTAATTGTATCGCAAATCCTGAAAATGAAAAGGACGGTACATGGAGCAAGGATAATGCAATAGTTACAGACAGTGTCGATGTCAAGTATCAGAAGAAGTTCAAGTATGTCCTCTTCAGTGATACTACTATCAACGGTGCTAAGTCATGCGGCTTCAAGAACCTTGCAACAGGCAATGCTGTAACTCATACAGACGGCAAGCAGACACAGTTCCAGCTCAGCCTTGTAACTGTATTCGATAATGTTGATCCTACAGGTATAAGCAGCGGTACAACTACCGATCCTACTACACCTGATGATCCTACACCAGTTACAGAAGGTCTTACAATAACTCTTTCTGACGCAGGTATGGTCACAAATGCTTCTTCCGAGGCAAAGGTTGAAAACAACGTTTGTACTATCTCTCAGCCGGGTGTTTTTACAGTAACCGGCGAGATGACTGGCGGACAGATCATAGTTGACGTAGACAAGACTGTTTATCCCGACGGCGTCGTTGAGCTTGATCTCGGCGGCATGAGCCTTACAAATACAAAAACTTCTCCTATCTATGTAGCATCTATCGCAGACGAGGTCATCATTGTTGCTAAGAACGGCACAGAGAATACCATCTCTGACGGCACTGAGTACACAAATGCTGACAACGATACTGGAGCTATCTACTCCAAGGACGATATAAAGTTCAAGGGCAAGGGCAAGCTCACAGTAAACGGCAATGCAGCAGATGCTATCGTAGGCAAGGATGATATAAAGATATACAACGGCACTTTGGTCGTTAACGCAGCTGATGACGGTATCCGTGCAAAGGATACTCTCACTATCGGCAATGAACCGACAGACGGAGCAGAGGATCAATACGCTAACCTCTCCGTAACAGTAAAAACAAAGGCTGGCGACGGTATCAAGGCTACTTCTACTGATGTTTCATCAACAGCAAAGCAGCTTGGACTTGTTACTATCAACGGCGGTACTATAAATATTGAGTCATACGCTGACGGTATCTCAGCAGAGCAGTTCTTCACCATGAACGGCGGCGACCTGACTATCAAGACCTTTGAGGGCAGTTCCTACACAGGAACAGGCAGCACTCAGGGCGGTCTGCAGGGCGGACAGCAAGGCGGCTGGGGCAGACCCGGCGGTGGCGGCGGAATGGGCGGCATGATGGACGGAAACTCCAACAAGACCGACATATCCGCAAAGGGCATCAAGGCTGTAGGTCTTTATGACGAGGCTGGCACTACATGGCAGAGCGTAGGCGATATCACTATCAACGGCGGTACTATCAATATAGACTCCTCTGATGACTGTATCCACTGCGGCGGCAGTATGCAGCTTATCGGCGGTGAATTGAAGCTTGCTTCAGCTGATGACGGTGCTCATGCAGACCATGAGCTCACTATCGGCACTAAGAACAGCGGCAGCTACGATGATATCGTTATCGCTGTAGAGAAGTGCTATGAGGGTATCGAAGCACAGAAAATTTACCAGAACAGCGGTTCTGTTATCGTAAACTCCACTGACGACGGCTACAATGCAGCAGGCGGCAGCGACGGTTCGGGCATGGGTAACACAGGTATGCCTTGGGGACAGGGCGGCGGCGGTTTCGGAGGAGGCGGCTTCGGCGGCGGCAACTCAGGAAACTATCTCCTCCAGTTCAACGGCGGCTTAGCAATAGTAAACGCCACCAACGGCGACCACGACGGTTACGACTCCAACGGTAATATTGAAATAAACGGCGGCTACATCATTTCAAACGGCAACGAGCCCTTTGACTGCGGCGACGGCGGCAGCACTATCTCAGTAAAGGGCGGCACATGGGTATCTAACTGTCCGTCAGGCGGTATGAGCATGGGCGGCAGCGAAATGTCTGCAAGCGTTACGGCTTCATCGAATGTATCTGCGAATACAAGATTATCACTGGTAGGAAGCGACGGAAAGGTAATAGTATCTTTCATCGTTGATAAGGCAGTCAGCGTTCTCAAGGCTGGCGGCACAAATACAACGGGTGCTTCCTTCTACACAGGCGGAACACTTAACGGTTCTACATATTTCCAGCAGGTCGATCCGACTCAGCTTGCAGCATTTGGCGGTACTCTCTCAGGAGGTACAAAATGTTAATGTCTGTAAGGAAAGTCGTTTTCGATAAATGATATTCTTTACAATTTATCATAAAAGCCACAGTGTTAAGCTGTGGCTTTTATGATTTCATAAGCGTAAAAAAGCCCCGAAGCAATTAATGCCTCGGGGCTGAACTTATCATATGATGTACTAAGACTTATTATTGCGGATTTTCGCCGCCCTCGCCGCCTTGTTCAGCAGGCTGCTGCTCAGCAGGTGGAGCAGGAGGATCGGTCGGTGGATCTGTTGGAGGCTCTGTAGGCGCAGGAGCCTGAGTTGTAGGTGCAGGAGCTTGTGTAGTAACTACAGGAGCCTGTGTAGTAGGTGCTGCTGTAGTCTGCTGCTGTGCAGCAGTTGTGTACTGCGGTGCTTCAGATGTTTCGGAAACATAGTAAACTGTAAGTTTTTTGCCTTCCTTGTTGCTGAAGAAGTCACCTGCATGGACTACCTTGCCGTCAACCTGTATCTCTACTACAGTATTTGCCTTGCCGTAGGAGTTCTTAGACTCAACGAACTGATAATTGAAATCAGTGATACCTGCCTTATCAAGAGCGTTCTTGTACTGGTCAACGGTCAAGCCTGCATAGTCAGGGATATAAGCTGAAGATTTGCCCTTGCTTACCTTTACCTTGATGACCTGTCCCTGAGCGATCATTTCGCCTTTCTTGACGCTCTGCTCAAAGATCATATCATTTTCGTAATCGTCATTGTAAGCATAATCTGCATCGAGTACAAAGTGTTCCTTCCACAGTTCCTTTGAGTGTTCATAGAACTTTCCGACGAGATCAGGCATTTCGGTATCTGCTGCATTTGTTGTCTCGGCTTCGTCTATTACATTCTCAGTAACTGCCGGGCGTTTTGGCTTTGCTGCTGTGGTATCCTCTTCCTCAGGATTTGAGAAAAGGTTGATTATTATGACTGCAAGGGTCATAAGTATTGCAAGCAGCAAAAGTCCGATGATTATAGGAACTTTTATACGGTCAACAGTATTGACCTTTTCATAGTTATAGCTGTCATTTCTGCGTGACTGAGCACTGCGCTGGTGTATCACATTCTGAGGTTCAGGCTGCTGATACTGCGGCTGCTCATATACAGGCTGCTCGTAGGCTGGCTGCTGATACTGCTGCTGTTCATATGAAGGCTGAACAGGATCAGGGAGCACAGTTGTATTTTCGAGTTCTTCCTCTTCTTCCTCGGAAGGCTGCTCGAACAGTCTTGTAACAAGCTCTGTGATAGTCTGTATACGGTCTCTGCCGTTTAAGTTCATACCCTCCATGATAACTCTTGATACATGGCGCGGAATACGCGAATCAAGATCATGTGGTTCGTGAAGATCATCGTGCTTTAAGCGGCTGAGTGAGTCAACAGGCATACAGCCTGT
>CAMYYQ010000221.1 GCA_947303535.1 uncultured Ruminococcus sp. | reverse complement strand
ATTCAAACTATATAAGGATATTCGAGGAGACAAGAATACATTTCCTCAACGAAGCAGGTATACCATTTGAGAAGATAGAAGCTATGGGAATATATATGCCTGTACTCTCTGTGGAGTGCAGATACAAACGTCCTCTTGTTTTTGACGAACCATTTGCAGTATACCCCAAGATCGTAAAATTTAACGGTACTACCCTATATCTTGAATACAAACTCATAAGCAGAAAAACAGGAGAGATATGCGTCGAGGGCAGTTCTTCGCACTGCTTTACCGACCTCGATATGAAACCTCTCAGAACTAAAAACAAATACCCTGATGTATATAAGGTATTCAACGATTATATCGGCTATGAAATAGAAGAATGATCACAAAAAAGCTCCCTTACGGGAGCTTTTTCTATGTCATTTGGAAATGATCATTTTGCGGATCTTAATAAGATCATAAATATCTATTATTTCGTCATTATTCAGATCAGCCGCAGTGAACTGCTGTTTATTGAACGAAGCTGCACCAAGCAGGTATTTCTGCATGAGAACAAGGTCAGCCACATTGAAAGCTCCGTCCTGATTAACGTCGCCGACTACCTCTTCAAATGGTATAGCCACTGCGATACGGTCGATAGACGGTCCGTTACCGCTTGCGTTATAAAGCTTGATAGTGTTATTGCCAGCTTTCAGAGTGACCTTGATATCAGCAGCCGCGATACCCGACCAGTCATTCTTATTCGCATAGAGCCCGTCCAGCCTGCGTTTGTGCCGTTAACATCTATGCTGAGGCTTCTTCTCTCGCCCGAAACGTAGTAGATACGGAGAGTATACTCCCCTGCATTGTCAACATTTACATTCTCGAATGTGACTGCATTGTTAGCTCCGCCGCCTATGTAGCCTACGTATGCACTGCCTGAGCTGTACTTGCCGTCCTTGCCCGAGGTTATCTTTGCATTGCCTGAGATCTTAGCCTTCTCAGCTTCGTAGAATTTGAAATTGCTGTACGGAGTCGTAAGCTTCATGCCGCTCTTGGTTATCTTCATGGCAAAACCGCCGTTATCAAGGAGCTGCTCCTCGATAACGCTGTCCTTGGTGACATCTCTGATTATCCTGTATTCAAGCTCGCTGCCGTCCTTGTTGTCGCCGAAGAGATAAGCAGTATATGTTCCGTCATCGTCGATGAGCTCGGAAAGCTTTACTGTTACCTTTCTTGCCGACATTGTTGAAGCTCCTACATACCAGTCGCTTCCGCTTCTTCTTGCAGTAACGTTGAACTGCATTGGATAGCCGTCAAGGACTTTCATGTCGTCCCATGCAACGGGAACATCGTTGAGGAATGGCAGAGCCTTATTGCCCTGATAGGTGTATACAGAATGTGCGAAGTGCTGTATGCCCGATTCGATAGTGACAACGTCTGCAAGAGCAAAGCCTGCTGTAGCCTTTATGCCGTATATCGGTATACCTGTAGGTGTGAAGTCTGCCGAGCCTGCAACGCATCTTGTGAACGTGTAGGAAACGCGGTTAGCCAGTGCAGGAGCGTCAAACCACTTGTAATACTCTGTTCCGTTTACAGCTTCATATGAAACTATATTCGGATATGTTCTGCTCTCGCCGCGCGGAATGGTACAGCCGTGGAAGAGCACCATGAGATGATTTTCAGCAGCTATCTTTGCGCAGAGGTTCATCTGCTTCATGGTCTCCTGAGTGTCGCTCTCATAGTAGTCTACCTTGACGCCGCTGACACCCAGACCTCTTATGCGCTTGAACTCACGTACTATAGTAGCTTCATCAAGGAGCGAATAATATGGATATGCAGGATTGCCCTTGCTGTCCTTGTAGCCCGAGTGTCCCTTATTGTTAACGCCGTACCAGAGATATATGCCTATGCCTCTCTCTGCGCCGTACTCGCAAAGCTCCTTGACCTTAGCTTCACTGTCGTCCCAGAGAGCCCAGCCGAAGTCGAGACATACGAAGTCCCAGCCGTTGTCAGCTGCAAAGTCGATATAGTCTTTCTGAGTATGGTATTCAACAGGCGAATCGCCGCCGCTGCTCCACCATGACCATGCGGTCTTGCCGGGTTTTATCCAGCTTGTATCCTCTATGACAGAGGGAGGATTGAGGTTGAGTACAAGGTCGCTTGATGACATCTGGTCAAGGCTGTCGCCGATGACTACCGCTCTCCACGGAGTATGGAAAGCACTGCCCATTGTGATGCCGCTGACCTTTACGCCGCCCTTGAAGCGCAGGCTGTGATAATCGCCGATGAACTGCAAAGAGCCTGCACAGTATGGATCATCCTCATTGAAAACGCTTGCCTCTGTGACTGTTACCCAGTACTTATCGTTGATAACGCCTGTATATGGGCAGGAATATGTAGCATTGGTCTCGTTTGCCCTGTCTCTTGGAAGCTCGACCATGTCCCACTCATAGGTGGCGTTTGGCCAGTTGCCCCAGAACTTACTCTTGCTCGGGAAGATGACCTGACTGGTCTCCTCCTTTATGGAAGCGCCGTGGTCAAGAGCATATCTGAAGCCCATGCCGTCATCGTAAACTCGGAAATAGACTGTCAGAGTGGAACTGCCCTTTTTCAGCGGAAATGATATTTCCTTATAGTTGTCCCGTATTTTAGAATGTTTGCCGTAGGGCATGGAGTAGGTCTCATCATGCTCCACAGTTGCAGCCGCAGGAGCTGTCTGCGAAAAGCCCGACGAAAGATCCTCGGTAGTAGTTACAAGTCCCAGCTTTGAGGGTTCGATGACTGTGCCCCATGTGCCGCTGCTCTGCTTTCTTACGGAGTAGTAATAACTGCCCTTGCTGTCTTTCCAGAATTTTGTTACCAGACTGCCGTCAGGAGAAACAGTCTCATACTCGGGAATACTTGTAAGCACTGTGCCGTCACGGGCTGTAGCATTTTCCTGCTCGGGAACAGCCTCGCCCTCGGTTATGGTATCCTCCTCAAATGTGTAAAGATACAGCGGATCATTTGGAAGTGATGCTGCCTGCTGCGGGGTAAGCGCATAGCCGTAAAGTGCAACATCGTCCACGCAGGCTTTTATATCGCTGTCGGAATACACCGAATGTCCGATAGAATTATAGGTATAGGACGGCAGGACCCCCTCGCTGAACAGACTGCTCATAGTATCAGTAAGAGTATCAGCATCACTTATGCTCTGTAATTTGCCGTCAATGTAGAATTCAGCCTTATTATTTGAATATACAGCCGTAAGCTCATGCCATTTTCCGCTGTCGGGAGCAGACTGAACATCGAATATAGCTCTGTGCTTGTCATCGTTCTCTGTAGTTGTTCCCTTGCCCACGAAAATACTTGTTCTGAAAGACTTCTTGTCTTTCAGGTCAATTGAAATATCAGGCGACGAATAGCTGGGTGCTGCACCTGCTCCGAATGGTACGGGCGAGAACTGATAAAGCCTTGTGTAGTTCCCTGCCTCACTGTCCAGCTTATACTTCAATGAAAAGCTGAAACCATTCTCACAGCCCTTACTGAACATTGCAGGCAACTGTAACCAGCCGCTGCCGAAGGAATCGCCGCGCAGATCAAGCACATCGGATCTCAGGGTACTGTCGTACACTACCGCCGCGCTGTCGCCCTTGATAACGGCATCGCCTGCGGCTGAGCCCTTATTGGCTACGACTGCATTTGAATAGTTCATTGCTGTGTTTGCTGCGGTGGTCCGCGGTATTATCTGTACCGACGGCTGAATCAGTACACATAATGCCGCAGCTGTACTGATAGTTTTTCGGATCAAGTTTTTCCTCATTTTAATACCCT
>CAMYYQ010000220.1 GCA_947303535.1 uncultured Ruminococcus sp. | reverse complement strand
TATAAATTAAAAGAACAGGAGATGACACTCACAATGGACGGTGCCCCTGACGGCAGTAATCCAAATTATTACGGGAAATACTTCGTTAAATACGTATTTATAAGGCATGGTCTTCACTATCGTTTGTGTTAGGCTGTGCCTTTATGAGGTTACACAAATATACAAAAATAAATACTTTATCTAACGGAGGATATGAAATGATAGGGCAGATAATTCTGCAAATAATACTCATCGCGCTCAACGCGCTTTTCGCTTGCACTGAGGTGGCGGTCATCTCGACAAGCGATGTAAGACTTGAAAAGCTTGCCGCAAGCGGCAACAAAAAAGCCATAAGGCTGAAAAAACTCACAGACTCACCCACACGCTTCCTTGCTACGATACAGGTCGCTATCACTCTTGCAGGCTTCATCGGTGCAGCCTTTGCAGCCGACAGCTTCTCAGAGTACCTTACCTCTGCCATATTAAAAACAGGCATCGGTATCCCTGCGACTGTACTCAAAAAGATATCAGTCGTTCTTATAACGCTGATACTCTCTTACTTCACCCTTGTTTTCGGTGAACTTGTGCCAAAGCGCGTGGCTATGAAAGATCCCGAGAAGATAGCCCTTGCCATGAGCAAGACCATATCTTTTGTTGCGAAATTATTCGCTCCTCTTGTATGGCTTCTCAACACATCAGCTAACGGAGTTCTCAAACTCATCGGCATTGACCCCGAAAGCGAAGACGACACAGTTACCGAAGAAGAAATACTTATGATGTCCGATGCAGGTGCTGAAAAAGGCACTATCGACGAGGACGAGAACCGCATCATCAAGAACATTTTCGCTTTTGACGATACCACAGCAGAGCAGGTATGCACTCACAGAACAGACGTTGACGTGCTCTGGAACAATGACGATATATCGGTATGGGAAGAAACCATTCACCGCACCCGTCACTCATCTTTCCCAATATGCGGAGAGAGTGTTGATAACGTTATCGGAGTCCTCAACGCAAAGGATTATTTCAGACTTGATAACAAAACCCGCGAAAACATAATGAAAGAAGCTGTCCGCGAACCTTGCTTCGTTCACGAAAGCATGAAGGCTGACCGCCTTTTCGACCAGATGAAGCAGCGCGGTGCAGACCACTTTGCAATAGTTGTAGACGAATACGGCGGAATGAGCGGTATTATCACTATTACCGACCTTGTTGAGGAGCTTGTCGGCGACTTCGCAGATGATCCCGAGGACGAGCCTGCTGCAAGACTTGAAGAGACAGAGGAAAATGTCTGGACAGTTCCGGGTATGACCTCTCTCAGCGACGTATGCGAGGAGCTTGAAGTTACTCTCCCTGCGGATAAATACGAGACTTTCGGCGGCTATGTTATAGCCGAGCTGGGAGAGATACCAAAGGACGGTTCTCAGCTCAAATTCCAAAGAGACGGGCTCGATATTGAAGTCCTTGAGGTCAAGCATCACCGTATAGAAGTCTGTCGTGTCAAGAAGCTTCCTGCTGTTGAAAAAAAGGAAGAAGAATGATAACAGTGATCAGTTATTAGTGATCAGTGTAGGGAACGCCGCCCTCGGCGTTCCGTATTATTTCTGTGTTATACACCGCGAAAAAGCCCGTAAGCTTAAAGCTTACGGGCTTTGTAATTACATTGTTATTACGAAGCAAACGCTCTTGCCGGGCTGGTTCATAATATGCATCTTGAACTTATGCTTGTCTATGATAGACTTTGCAATTGCAAGTCCGAGACCATAACCGCCTGTTGCACGGTTTCTGGACTGATCGCTTCTGTAGAATCTCTCGAATATCTTGTCAGTCTCTTCTTCCTTGATACCCTCACCTGTATTGTATACTGAGAACAGCTTTCTGTCGCCTGTTTTCTTCAGCGTTACTCTTACAGTACCGCCGTCGTTTGAATACTTCAGTGCGTTATCAATGAAGATAGCTGCCATTTGCTTGATATGCTTCTCACTTCCGCAGAGCATTACGTCCTCATCAACATTTACCTCAAACTTCTTATTGTTTTCAAATGCCTGACACTCGAAAGGAAGTGCAGTATTGACGATAGCCTTGCTGAGATTGAAGTATTTGCGCTCAAGATCTGTATTGTTATTTTCAAGTCTTGTAAGATTGAGCAGGTCATTTACAAGTATACTCATACGGTCAGTCTGCGCCTTTATATACTTCAGCCATTTATTATCGCCTATCTCACCTTCAAGTACATCTGTATTTGCAGAAATAACTGTAAGAGGTGTTTTCAGCTCGTGACTTGCGTCTGATACGAACTGCTTCTGCTTATCGAAAGCTGTCTTGATAGGCTGGATACTTCTCTTGCTGAGGAAGTATGCAAGAACTGAAAGAATAACAAGTGCTATAGAACCAATGATAACAGTTGTTCTCTTGAGCTGTCTGAGCATATCCATTTCATAGCTCTTGTCTGTGAAAACCATAAGAGTTCCGTTAGGCTTTGATGTCTGATAGAACTGATACGAATTCACCATACCTGTATCAATATTCTCTTCAAGTATCTTTGTTATGTAATTCTGTGCTGTTTCAGCATTCATATCATCATTATTTTCAGCATCAAGGTATTTGCCGTTCTTATCTGCCATGATAACAAAGAACTCGATAGAACCCAGTGATTTCGGGAGACGCTCTTCCTTAGGAGCATTTGCGGCAGTATTCTGACGATACTGATAATTCTGCTGAACACTTGTAGCATCAGATGACATTTCAGAAGAATCTGTTCTGTTTGCCAGAGGCTTTATATATACTGACATATCATCACTATAGCTGTATGCAGTTTTTTCAGCAATTATTTTTTCGTCAGCCTCAGTTGCATCTTCAACTGAATCATAGCGCGGATCCATTTCGCCGTGATCGTTCACCTTGTCATAACGAGGATCTTTTTCGCCGTGGTCGTTGCGGGTCACAGGGAATTCACTTGAGTAAGCCTTGGTCTGCTGCTCCCACATCCAGGGATAATATCCCCACATCCATGTGTACCACGGGTAAGTACCCTGTGCATTTTGGTCGCCCCACTGACCGTTCCACTGTCCGTTATTCTGGTCGCCCCATTGACCGTTCCACTGGCCGTTATTCTGATCGCCCCACTGACCGTTCCATTGTCCGTTATTCTGGTCGCCCCACTGACCGTTCCACTGGCCGTTGTTCCAGTTATTCCAGTCCCAGCCGCTCTGATCCCATGAAGGGGTCGCTCCCGATGAAGCATCAGCAGAAGGAGCCTGAGTTTCCGGAGCCTGTGTCTCAGGTGCCTGAGTTTCGGGAGGTACAGTCTCAGCAGGCTGCTCATCATGCGGCTCATCATGAGATTCCTGAATTTCCTCTGCGCCCTGTGTATCTTCCTGAACAGGGTCTGTAGGAGCGTCTGTTACCTTTTCCTTTGCCTTTTCGGCAGTTGTCTGCGCCTCAGTTGCAGATGGCTTTTCGGTAGTAGCAGGATCGGTAGTCTGGTTCTCTACAGGCTTTTTTCCAACACTCGGTCTGCGGTCGTCCCTGTTTTCGTTACTCATAGGTACAGGATACTTGAATCGTGACTCTTTCTCATCATACTCTATTCCCGAAGCTATCTGCATCAGGACTTCCTTTGACTGTCCGCGCATTACAGCTTTTGTTATAACATTGATCGAGCTTATAAGTGCAACAAAGACCGCAAGAAGAATACTAACGATCATTGTAAAAAGCTTCATCTGCGCTTTTTTGAACATTTTGTCATGTGCCTTTTTGAACATAACAGCATTCCTCCTTTTTATTCAAGCGAATAAC
>CAMYYQ010000219.1 GCA_947303535.1 uncultured Ruminococcus sp. | reverse complement strand
TGACTCCATAGAACATGATATTGGCGGTAAAATGCGCGGTATCAGTCATATCCCCTGTGCTATACGCGAAAAGTACGCTTTTTCACAGTACGGCGACTATAATTTCGCAGACTACGGTGACTATATGCACGGTTGGACTTACGGTTATATCAGACGCGGCGATAATTACCTTTTCATGGGTTCGCTCTCCGAGGACAGCGGTTTCACGCAGATAATAACCGAGCCTGACAAAAATATCATCGCTTTCCGTAAAGACTGCTCGGAACTGGATATAAACGGTGAATGGTGCGCATTGAAGCTTTTCATTGCAAAAGGCTCTGAAAAGGAAGTATTCGACCTTTACTTTGATCTTCTCGGAGTCGCTCCGAGGATAGGTGCAAAGCCTGTTTTCGGCTATACAAGCTGGTACAACCACTATCAGGATATCAATGAAAAGACCATTTCCGATGACCTTTCAAGCCTTGATTCCATTTCAGCAAAAGCCGATATTTTCCAGATGGATGACGGCTGGCAGACCGCTGTAGGCGACTGGCTTTCAGTTGATAACGAGAAATTTCCGAGGGGTATGAAAAAAGCTGCCGATGATATCAAAAATGCAGGCATGACCCCGGGAATATGGCTTGCTCCTTTCGTATGTGAGGAAAAATCTGATATCTTTAACACTAAAAAGGACTGGCTCCTCACCGATGATAAGGGAAATTACGTAAAGGGCGGCTCTAACTGGAGCGGCTTCTATGCCCTTGATATCTATAATTACGAAGTAAGAAAGTATATCAAAAACGTTATCAGCACTATCGTCAACGACTGGGGGTACGGTCTGCTGAAGCTGGATTTCCTTTATGCAGCCTGTATCGTTCCGCGCAGAGACAAGACCCGCGGACAGATAATGTCAGAAGCTATTGACTTCCTGCGTAAATGCGCAGGAGATGCTCTCATACTCGGCTGCGGAGTCCCACTTGCTTCCGCATTTGGAAAGGTGGATTACTGCCGTATCGGCTGCGATGTCAGTCTCGACTGGAACGACAAACCTCATATGCGACTGATGCATCGTGAGCGTGTCAGTACGAAGAATTCTATCCTTAACACTGTTTTCCGCCGACAGCTGGATCACAGGGCATTTCTCAGCGATCCCGATGTATTCCTGCTGAGGCCCTGCAATATTTCAATGTCTGCGGAGAAAAGAAAATGTCTCGCGGAAATAAATGCACTTATGGGAAGTTTTCTGTTTACTTCCGATAATTTCTTTGATTATACCGAAACGGAGCTGAAAGAGCTCTCAAAGATAATGAAGATACGCGATGCAAAGATAATCTCAGCCGATCTGAACGACAACGAGCTTGTCCTAAAATTTAAGATCGGCGAGAGGAAATATATCAAAACATACAGCATATAGACCAAAAGGCTTACTTTCAAACGAGAGTAAGCCTTCTTAAAAAAAGTTTCATGTCGGATTTTGTTGCTTTTTGTAGAAATATGTGGTATTATGTTGTATTGATAAGAGGTGATGTTCTTGAAGGACGGGAAATCTTTCAAAACGTACCTTCTCCTTTTGCTCTGCGCATTTATAATCATCGGAGCAACAACGTTCTATTTCAAGACTTCCGACAATAAGAAGAACACCTCAACTATTATTTTCAGTGAAAAACCTACTGCACCTACTACTCAGCCGACAAAGATCATCACTGAGATAACAACCTCAAAAGCTATAAAAATCACCACTTCTGCAAGAAAAGAAAAAACTAAGATAACTACAACTGCTGTTACAGAAGAAATATACATTGACATAAATTCAGCAGATGCAAATGAGCTTACAAAGCTCAAAGGGATCGGAGAGGTACTTGCTGACGAGATCATAAGCTATCGTATAAACAACGGCGGCTTCCGCAACATAGAGGAGATAATGAATGTAAACGGCATCGGCGAGAAAATATTTGCCGATATCCGCGGTCATATCTTCGTAATTGATCCTGTTTATGATGAAGAAGAGCAGGAGAATGAGGATATTCCAGATATTGAAGAGGAGACCGATCACGTGCCGACTCTTGAGGAGCTTGCTCCCATAGATATCAATACAGCCGATATAGATACACTTATACTTCTCCCTCATGTTGATGAAGATATCGCCAATAAAATTATCGACTTTCGTGAGCATACGAAGTTTCAGAATGTTTATGAGCTGCTGCTCATACATGGGCTCTCGCAAAATGATGTGAGAGATATAGTTCCGTATGTCACAACATAAAAAGCTGCGTAAAGGTACACCATTGCGCAGCTTTTGTCTTTATATTGCCATTTCTAATCACTAACCACTAATCACTAAAAACTAAGCCCCTCGGCTAATGCCGAGGGACTTTCAGGATTGGGGCAGCGGGATTTGAACCCACGAGTGCAGGAGTCAAAGTCCTGTGCCTTACCGCTTGGCTATACCCCAAAAAGTTACTATAATATTATAACAAAAATCCTGCAATAAATCAATACCGCAGGATTTTTATTTTTATTTTAACTTTATGTCTTTATCAATACCATTCGCGTTCGTGCATATCCTTGAATTCATGCATCGCCATAATTACTGCAACTATAGCTGCAAGGCCGTCCGCAATAGGACCTGTATACATGATACCGTCTATCTTGAAGAACAGCGGCAATACAAGGAGAAGCGGTACAAAGAACAGTATCTGTCTTGTCAGTGAAAGGAATACGCCCTTTATGGACTTTCCTATCGATGTAAAGAATGTGGAAATTATAGGCTGCAAGCAGTTGAGCCATGTGAAGAACATTGATATCCTGAAGAATTTCGCACCGAATTTATAGTACCCTTCACTTGCGTTATTGTTTGCAAATACGCTGAGTATCTGTCTCGGGAAAAGCTGGAAGCACACAAACGCCACCAGTGAAATAGCTGCACCTGCCTTTATAGCCATCCAGAAGGCACTCTTTACTCTGTCGTAATTCTTTGCTCCATAGTTGAAGCTCTCAATAGGCTGAGTACCCTGAGCAAGTCCTATAACTATGGAGAATACTATCATATTGACCTTCATGATTATTCCCGCAGCTGCTATAGGATCATCTGCACCGTACTCTGAAAGCGCACCGTAATGTCTCAGCGAATTGTTGAGAACTATCTGTACAACTGCAATAGCTATCTGATTGAAGCATGAAGCCATACCTATCGAACATAATCTGCTGACTATGCTTGCTTTCGGTAAAAGATGTCTGCCGAAGAGATATACTGTCTTGAAGTTGAAGCAGTATATGATAACTATAACAGCTGAAACCACCTGTCCGACTACTGTTGCAATAGCAGCGCCTTTCATTCCCCAGTCAAGACCGAGAACAAATACCGCATCAAGTATCGTATTGATGATAGCACCCGTGATATTGCATATCATAGTCATTTTAGGACTTCCGTCCGCACGTATGATGTGTCCGCCGCCTGCTGTAAGAATAAGGAACGGGAAGCCGAATGCCGTATAACTCACGTACTCCTTGGCATAGGGCAATACCGCGTCAGTTGCTCCGAAGCGTTTCAGCAGCGGAGTAAGGAAGATCAGTGTTATCGCAGACAATACAACACCGCTGACTGCTAAAAGTGAAAGTGCGTTTCCTGCAAAGTACGGGGCTCTTTTTTTATCTCCCATACCAAGCGCAAGGTTAAAGCACGAAGCACCGCCTATACCTAACAGGAGCGCAAGTGCCATACAGCCCGTTGTGAACGGGAAAGCGATCGAAGTCGCCGTATTTCCGAGAGTACCCACAGCCTTTCCGATAAACAGCTGGTCTACCAT
>CAMYYQ010000218.1 GCA_947303535.1 uncultured Ruminococcus sp. | reverse complement strand
CAAAGTTTTCATCACTTCCACTTGAAATAATTAGATTTTTTCCTCATATAATCGAAAATTAGCTTGCATTTTTACAAAATATACGCTATAATAGTTTATAGGTTTACTAACTGCTGCGTAATGTGGGAGATATAAAGAAAATCAGCAGTCAGACCAAGGAGTTCATAGACGTTTAAGGAGGAAAATCTATGGAAATTACAGATGTAAAGGTTAGAAAGATCATGTCTGAGGGCAGACTCAGAGCCGTAGTTTCAGTAACTATCGACGATATGCTCGCAGTTCATGATATCAAGGTGGTACAGGGAGATGAAAGACTCTTCGTGGCAATGCCCAGCAGAAAAGACGAAAACGGAGTGTTCCGTGATATCGTTCATCCGATCTCAGCTTCCGCAAGAAAGCTTTTTGAGGAAAACGTTATCGAAGCATATGAAAGACAGCTTGCTATCCTTGAAGCTGAGGAAGCAAACGGAAATGTTGAAGAAGCTGAAGAGGCTTGATCTATGGCAATGTTTAAAGACCTACCGCAAGGTGGGTCTTTTTATATCCCCAGTATCCTTGCAGCTTTGAGTATTGTGACTTGAGTTTTGCCGTCACGGATAGTACCGTCCATGACCTGCTTTACAGCTTCCGAAAGAGGTATGCGCTCCACATCGAGAAATTCATCGGGATCGAGGTTCTGGCTGCTGAAAGTGAGTCCCTTTGCAAGGTACATATATGTTACCTCACTGTTGTAAGCAGGAGTAGGCAGCATCTCGCCGAGGTAGACGTATTCCGAGCAGGTGTAGCCTGTTTCCTCGAGGAGCTCGCGCTTTCCGCATACAGAGTGGTCCTCGCCCTTTTCAAGCTTGCCGGCAGGCACTTCTCTTGTTACTGTCTGAAAAGGATAGCGGAACTGCTTTACAAGGAATATCTCGTTGTTATCGGTTATTGGTATCACACATACGCCGCCGTGGTGGTGGAGTACGTCTCTTACGGCAGTCTTGCCGTTTTCAAGCTCTGCGGTGTCGTGAGTGATAGTGAAGATAGGTCCTTCGTATTTAACATCACTGGATATAGTTTTTTCCTGTAAGTGCATAATAATACCTCCATGCGTATTTTTAAGACTTATCAAGTCTGAGTTTTTTATAAGCAGATAGATACAATTATTATATCATAACAGCAATTAAAAAGCAACAGAAAAACGAATATATTTTCGATTTTGCGCTAAAAATTGAAAAGCGGCAGATCGCTTTCCGCGAGAGTTGATATTTTTGAAATTATATGTTATAATATAGAGTGCTACTATAAACGAATGAAGGGAACATGAAATGGAAGTTTACCTTGACAATGCAGCTACCACCAAGCCCTGTGCGGAAGCTATAGAGGCTGCTGTGGGAGCTATGACCGATAATTACGGCAATCCGTCGTCGCTCCACCGTGTGGGACTCAATGCGCAGCTTCTCATGGACGGCGCAAGAAAGGCGATCGCCGATTCAATAGGCGTTGAAAGCGGCTGTATCATTTTTACTTCGGGAGCTACTGAGAGCAACAATCTCGCACTCCGCGGAGCTTCGGCTGCTTACGGAAGAAAGCGCAAAAAGATAGTTATATCCGCAGTGGAACACGCTTCTGTGGAGGAGACTGCTGCCGACCTTGAGAAAAAAGGTTTTGAGGTGGTACGTGTTTCGCCCCGTGAGGACGGAAGATACTATGCTGCTGATTTTGTGAATGCCTGCGATGACGATACCTGCCTTATCAGCATGATGTATGTCAATAATGAAACAGGCTATATTATGCCCGTTAAGGAAGCTTTCTCAGCAGTAAAGCGGAAGTATCCCGAAATAATAACTCATACAGACTGCGTACAGGCTTACATGAAACTGCCTGTTAAAGCAAACGCACTCAGTGCGGATCTCATATCCCTCAGCGGACACAAGATACACGGCGCAAAGGGTGTGGGAGCAATATACATAAAAAAGGGAGTCCGTGTGCTTCCCGTAGTTACAGGCGGTAAGCAGGAAAAGGGCATACGCTCGGGTACTGAAAGTGTTCCGCTCATAGCATCATTCGGTGCGGCTGTGAAGAAGCTTGCTCCAACTATATCGGAGCGTTATGAAAAAGTCAGCGGACTTAAAGCGTATCTGCTGAATAAGCTCAGCGGTATCGAGGAAGTTACAGTAAACTCGCCCGATGACGGGTCACCCTATGTGGTGAATATATCGGCAGTGGGTAAGCGTTCGGAGATAATGCTCCATTTCCTTGAAAGTAAGGAGATATATGTTTCAAGCGGTTCTGCCTGTTCAAAGGGACAGCAGAGCGGAGTCCTCGGACAGTTCGGCATAAGAGATAAACGTGCAGACAGCGCCCTGCGCATAAGCATGACTGCGGAAACTACCGAGAAACAGCTTGATATCTTCTGCGAGGCTCTCAAAGAGGGAATGGAAAAGGTAAGAGGCTGATATACTGTAAATTGAAATATTACAGCCATTAGCCGTTAGCCATGAGCTATTAGCCGAAAGAGCTCGCTAACGCTCACATTATTTAAATTATTCGCCGCAGGCGACACATTGGCTAAAAGCTAAGGGCAAAAGGCTAAAGGCTTAGTTCTGTGATAAGTGTGAATGAAGATAATAATATATTATATTAAATAGTATAGGAGAAAAATATGAAAGAGTTAATACTTGTAAAATACGGTGAAATGGCACTGAAAGGTCTCAATAAAAAGACCTTTGAGGATATGCTCATAAAGAACATAAAGCGCAGACTGAAGCCTCTCGGTCACTTCCAGATGACCAGTGCTCAGTCCACAACATACATAACTCCTCTTGATGATGACATTGATCTCAGTGAAGTTGCCGACAGAGTGGGCAAGATATTCGGTATCGCAACCTACTGCCGTGCCTGCGTGTGCGAGAAAAACTTCGATGACATCTGCAACAAGAGCTATGAGTACCTTGAAGATGTACTGAGCTGTGCAAAGACATTCAAGGTCAATGCCAAGCGTTCGGACAAGGCTTTTCCTATGAAGTCACCTGAGATATGCATGGAGCTTGGCGGCAAGCTTCTGGATAAGTTCCCGCACCTCACTGTTGATGTAAAAAATCCCGAAGTTACGGTAACTGTAGAGATACGTGACGAGAACGCCTTCGTTCACGCCGAGAACATCAAGGGAGCAGGCGGACTACCCGTAGGAAGCAGCGGAAAGGCTATGCTTCTTCTTTCGGGCGGTATCGACAGCCCCGTTGCAGGCTATATGATGGCAAAGCGCGGTATCCATATCGCAGCTATACACTATGTAAGCCCTCCTTATACTTCCGACCGTGCACAGCTGAAAGTTGAGCAGCTCTGCCAGAAGCTTACCGACTACTGCGGCGGCATCGCATTTTACTGCGTACCGTTTACAGAGCTTCAGGAAGCTATCAAGGATCACTGTCCCGAGGAGTTCTTTACTATTATAATGAGAAGACTTATGATGGAGATAGCTCAGCGCATCGCAGCTAAGGACAACTGCCTTGCACTTATCACAGGTGAGAGCGTGGGACAGGTGGCAAGCCAGACTATGGCAGCTATGGTATGTACCGATGCAGTATGCCGCATACCTGTTTTCCGTCCCTGTGTAGGAATGGACAAGACTGAGATAATCGAGATCGCTCGTAAGATAGATACATTTGATACTTCTGTACAGCCTTATGAGGACTGCTGTACAGTATTCACCCCTCGCCACCCTAAGGTAAGACCTCAGCTTTCTGACATCGAAAAAGCTCAGAACAGCTTCGATTTTGAGCCGCTGATACAGAAGGCCGTTGAGGGTACG
>CAMYYQ010000217.1 GCA_947303535.1 uncultured Ruminococcus sp. | reverse complement strand
AGGAGGGCGGCTTGATTGTCGATTATGTAGGTATTGCAGGAGCTTTGAAACAGGATAATATCAGACTTATACAGCCTGAGGCACTGCCTGCTGTGGAGGCGCCGACAATGTCGTGGTATGGGGTGTATTACGATGAAAACGGGGCTGCTGAAAAAATATGCATACATGAGAATAAGTGTATGACAGGCATAGATTCGGGAAATAACGACATAAATGATGTTTACAGGTGGCTTTCTGATAAACTGTAAAGAAGAAATTAGCACTCTTGCGTTGAGAGTGCTAATTTTCATTATACTTTCACAAACCTGTGATATTTCTTTCAAAAAACGGCAGTATCATATAGACAATGAAACGAAAGGAAGCGATACCAATGGAAAGTGCATATTATGAGGTAAATTGCATAGGATAAATATGAGGCTTGTCAGACGGACAGGCAAATAAATATTTGGAGGTATGGATCATGTATGGACTTACACCTTTCGGCGGCACAGGCTTTGGTCTGTGGGACGCATTCAATGACTTTGACAAAGACTTCTTCGGCAGCAAAATGCCGCTGAACAACTGCCGTACCGATATCCGCGATGACGGAGACAAGTACGTTATGGAGTCGGAGCTCCCGGGCTTCGACAAGGAAGATATCAAGCTCGATATCAACGGCTCGCAGCTTACTATAGCAGCTGAGCATACTTCAAAAAATGATGAAAAGGACGACAAGGGCAATTATATCCGCCGCGAGCGCACATTCGGCTCGTACAAGAGAAGCTTCAACATCGGAGATGTAAATACTGACGCTGTAAGCGCAGAGTACAAGAATGGAATACTCACCATTGAACTCCCGAAGAAAGCTCCCGAAGCTCCTGTCACAAAGAGACTCGAGATCAAGTAAAGGCAAGCCTGCCATAATATAACACACACTTTGAGCCATGAAGGACCATAACTCTTCATGGCTCTTTTTTTATTAGCGGTTAGTTGTTAGTGCTTATTAGGGTAGCCCGTCCTCGGGCTCCCGACTGTGATGATAAGTATATTACGGGAGGACTGCTTACTGCTTACTACTCCCTACTTACTAAACGCAGCGCGAGCTTCGCGCTTTATGCATGATTAACATTCGGGAGAGCTTAATTCCGTCGGAATGTACAAATCGAATGGTTTGTAAAAATAAAAACTTCACTTTTAAGTTGAAATATGTTATAATACCAGTATGAGTATCTATCGGAGGTGAACAGCTAAAATTGAAGAGGCTCTACATCACAGACCTTGACGGTACGCTTCTTGACTCTGATGGAAAAATCACCGAAAAAACGGCAGATATACTGAACAGGCTCACGGCTGAGGGAATGAATCTCACCTTTGCTACGGCGAGGTCGGTATATTCCGCAAAGCCCATACATCGGCTGTAAATGTGAATGTCCCATGTATACTCATGAACGGTGTCAGCATATACGACCTGAAAGGCGACTGCTATATCAAAAACGAGTACATACCTGTAAGTGCTTCGGCACAGATAACGGAAGCCTTTAAAAAAGCAGGGGCGGAATGTTTCATGTACCGATTCAATAACGGAGTGCTGACCTGTTATTATACCGAGATAACGAGCCGCGTGATGAAGGCTTTTGCAGAGATACGGAAAAACAACTATAACAAGCCCTATGTGCAGTGCAGCTCGCTGCTTGAAGCTGCCGATGATATGACAATATATTATACGGCACTGACTGATTACGAGAAGCTTCTTCCCGTAAAGGAAACTATCGACAGCATGGAAGATGCAGACTGCGCATTCTATAAGGATACTTACACAGGAAAGTGGTTTTTAGAGGCGTTTTCAGCAAAAGCATCGAAGTCCAATGGTATACGCTTCCTGCGTGAAAAGTACGGCTTTGATGAGGTCGTGGCGTTCGGAGATAATCTCAATGACCTGCCCATGTTCGAGCAGGCTGATATAAAAATTGCAGTAGGCAATGCAAGAGAAGAGGTAAAGGCTGCCGCAGACCATATCATCGGTACTAACGATGAGGACGGAGTTGCGGAGTGGCTGCTCGACGAGCTGAGCCATTAGCCGTTAGCTTGCTGCAGCGGCGTAGCCGCTCCCTAAGGGCTTTATCAATATGATAATCTTTATTTAAGAAAGGACTTACATAAAATGAAGAAATTAATGCTTGGAAACGAAGCTTTTGCAAGAGGCTTATATGAGGCGGGCTGCCGCATCGTATCAAGCTATCCGGGTACTCCTTCAACTGAGATAACCGAAGAAGTAGCTAAGTACGACGAAGTTTACGCAGAATGGGCACCTAATGAAAAGGTGGCTATGGAGACAGCTCTCGGAGCTTCTATAGCAGGTGCAAGAAGCTTCTGCGGAATGAAGCACGTTGGTCTCAACGTTGCTGCTGACCCGCTCTATACAGCAGGTTACACAGGCGTTAACGCAGGTATGGTAATTGCAGTAGCTGACGATCAGGGTATGCACTCATCACAGAATGAGCAGGACAGCCGTCATCACGCTATCGCTTCAAAGGTTCCAATGCTCGAACCCTCAGACTCTACAGAATGTAAGGAGTTCGTCAAGCTTGCTTTCGAGCTTTCAGAGAAGTTTGACGCACCATTTATAGTAAGAATGTCCACAAGAGTTGCTCACTCACAGAGCATCGTTGAAATGGAAGAGCGCAATGATCTTCCTCTCAAGGACTATGAAAAGACACCGAGCAAGTTCGTTATGATGCCTGCTTACGCTAAGGGCAGACACGTATTTGTTGAAGAGCGTACAAAGAAGCTCATCGAGTATTCTGAAACAACTCCTCTCAACAGAGTCGAGATATCGGACAAGGCTGAATTTGGTGTTATCACAAACGGCGCAGCTTATCAGTATGTCAAGGAAGCTCTGGGCGACAAGGCTTCTGTACTCAAGCTCGGTATGGTAAATCCTCTCCCTGTAAAGCTTATTCAGGACTTCGCCAAGAAGTACGAGCAGGTATACGTTATCGAAGAGCTTGACGGAATTATCGAAGAGCACTGCCGCAACATCGGCGTGAACAATGTAAAGGGCAAGGAGATATTCGGCTATATCGGCGAGCTTCCTCAGTCTGTTATCGCAGAGAAGCTTCTCGGCGAGAAGAAGGAATTCGTTGAGCTCGAAGAGAATATCCCTGTACGTCCCCCTGTAATGTGCGCAGGATGTCCTCACAGAGGTCTGTTCTACTGCCTGAAGAAGCTGGGCGTTACAGTATCGGGCGATATCGGCTGCTACACTCTCGGAGCTGCTGCACCGCTCAACGCTATCGACACAACTATCTGCATGGGTGCTTCTATTTCGGGACTTCATGGCTTCAACAAGGCAAGAGGAACTGAGTCAGAGCACAAGACAGTTGCCGTTATCGGTGATTCAACATTCATGCACAGCGGTATGACAGGTCTTGTAAATATCGCTTACAATAATTCAAATTCTACAGTTATCATTCTCGATAATTCTATCACAGGTATGACAGGACATCAGCAGAACCCGACAACAGGCAAGAACCTCAAGGGCGATCCTGCTGCGGCTGTAAATCTTGACGAGCTCTGCAAGGCTATCGGTATCAAGCGTGTCCGCGTTACTGATCCGTATAAGCTTGCTGAGACAGAGGCTGCTATCAAGGAGGAGCTTGCTGCTGACGAGGCTTCGGTTATCATCTCACGCCGTCCATGTGCTCTTCTTAAGTACGTTAAGCACAATCCGCCTGTAAAGGTAAATACAGACAAGTGCGTAGGCTGCAAGATGTGTATGAAGCTTGGATGTCCTGCTATTTCCATGAGAGACGGCAAGGCT
>CAMYYQ010000216.1 GCA_947303535.1 uncultured Ruminococcus sp. | reverse complement strand
AAATGAAAGTATAACTTCGTTGTAGCTGTCGTTGTACTGGAGAGCTATCTCAGCGAATGAGTCGCCCTGAGTACCTGAAATGTAAATAACATCGCCGCTGATAGCTTCAAGCTCGCGGGTCTTGTGGATATGCTCTACGAACTGACGGATACCGCCCTCATAGTGGAGAGTTTCGCCGAGGATATTCTCCTTATCACGCTTATCCGAGAATATTATCTTGATGCCTGCATTGAGGAAAGCCTGTTCACGAAGTCTTCTGAGAAGTATCTCATAGCTGTAGACAGTAGTCTCGAATATCTCGTCATCAGCCTTGAACATTACGGAAGTACCTGTTTCTGTGGTATCGCCGATAATTTTCAGCTGTTCGTCATAGTGACCGCGCTCGAAACGCTGGAAGTAAACGTGCTCGCCGTCCTTTACGGTAAGCTCCAGCCATGATGAAAGAGCGTTACTACTGACGCGCCAACACCGTGCAGACCGCCCGATACCTTATATCCGCCGCCGCCGAACTTACCGCCTGCGTGGAGAATGGTATAAACAACGGTAGCTGCGGAGATGCCCTCCTTAGGGTGGATACCTACAGGTATACCACGTCCGTTATCGGAAACGCGGATGATATCTCCTTCAAGTATCTCGACAGATATCTCTGTACAGTAGCCTGCAAGAGCTTCGTCGATAGAGTTGTCCACTATCTCATAAACGAGGTGGTGGAGTCCCCCGGGACCTGTCGAGCCGATGTACATACCGGGTCTTTTGCGGACCGCTTCAAGTCCTTCAAGGACTTGTATGTCGTTTTCATCGTAGTTGTTGTTCTGCTGACTCATGATTTACCTCCAATAATTTTGGTTGTATATGTCATTTACCCAATTTATGGGATTATTGTCAATGTAACCGCAAATTTCAAGGAATTCCTTTTCATTGCGGATAATGTGGTCGTGGAATGAACGCTGCCAGATATTAAAACCTATCTTTTTATTTACAAACCTTTTCAATGTTGATATCAATGACGTAATGACCGCATTTGTAGGGGACGGCGTCCTCGACGTCCCACCAAAAACATTGTCATCATCAAACAAATAAATTATCATATGCAAATGATCAGGCATTATAACATATTTTATGATCTTTAATTTCTTGTAAACTGAATTTATCTCAATTATCTGGTCATTCAGAATTTTTCCGTATTCCGTTAATTTAAATTCAGGGACGTCGAGGACGCCGTCCCCTACACCCATGATTTCCGATACCGTTGTAACGCCGAGGGCGGCGTTCCCTACAGATGATACCTCAGACAAATATGGTACCCTGTCTTTTGTGCATACGGTTATAAAATATAATCCGTTACGTGAATAATCGTAATTTTCAAGTCTGTTCAGTTTTCTGTCAGGTCTTTCCATATCAAAATCCGCCGCCCTCTTTGAGGCGTTTCCTCAGAGTTGCCGCGGAGAGCTGCGATATATAGACCTTTTCCACGCCGTTTTTTACTGTAACTATAAAGCTTTTCGGCATTTCGTAGGTGGTATAGACACAGTGCTTTTCCTTTTCAGCTCTTTCAAGGAGCTTCTTGGTACACTTTTCAACAGTTGTATTTTCAATGTCGAAAACTCCCACTATATCTCTTACGTCTACAGAGTAGCTATTCCCTATGTGCAGATACATTTTCTTCCTCCATAACAGCACTTCCGCCGCTTATATGCAATACTTTTCCCTTTATTTCGGGAAGAAGCGCACTTTCATTCGGAGTCGTGATAAATACCTGCATATCCTTGATTATCTCAAATACGAACCTCTGACGGCTTTCGTCAAGCTCGCCCATAACATCATCGAGGAATATAACAGGTGCGTCCTTTGACTTCTGCATGAATATCTCTGCCTGTGCAAGCTTCATAACAAGAGCTGCACTCTTTATCTGTCCCTGTGAGCCGTAATCCTTTGCGCTCACACCGTTTATTTTTATTATTATCTCATCGCGGTTCACACCTGCATGGGTGCTTCCCGTTCTGATGTCATAATCTGCTGTTTCGGCAAGCTTTCTGTAATACTGCTCGTATGCTTCCTCGCCGCAGGGCTTTTCAAAGTCCTCGGGTCTGAAAACATTTGACTTGTATTCCAGTTCAAGCTCTTCGCTGCCGCCAGAAATAGTGCGGTAAAGTCTGCCGCATATTTCATTTATCTTCTTTATATACTCGCTTCGCATATAGGATATGACAGCTCCCTCACGAGAAGCCTGTCTGTCCCATATCTCGAGGATACTTCGGTCGGTATTTCCCTGCATTATGCCTTTGAGCAGGGCATTTCGCTGATTCATTATGGCGTTGTTCTTGTTTATGTGCATCACAAACACGGGATTCAGCTGTGAAGCAGCCATATCCACGAAATTACGCCTTTTCTCTGGTGAACCCTTTACTATATCCGTATCATCGGGAATGAAAGCGATACACTTGAAAACATCGAAAAGTGCTCTCGTACCCTTCTGTTTTACGCCGTTTAGTGTGATATTCTTGGGATTTGCCGTGCTTCTGGTCATCTCAAAGGATATTTTCTGTTCGCGGACGCTGTCGAGAATTTTTATCCTTGACTGCATACGCTCTCCGCCGAGGCAGATATAATCCTTTTCCTTTGAGCCGCGGAAGCTCTTACAGCCCGAAAGTATCCACATCGCTTCAAGAAGATTCGTCTTTCCCTGTGCATTTGATCCTACGATGATATTGTACTTTGGATCAGGTGCAAAGGAGATACCTTTCAGATTTTTGAAACCGTCGATGTCAGCATATGTGACTATCACTCTACGATTACCTCTTGACCGTCAAGCTCCACCTTATCGCCCGGACGTATTTTTTTGCCGCGCATAGTGCATACTTCGCCGTTCACAAGGACTTCGCCGTCCTGTATGAGCTGCTTTGCTTCTCCGCCAGAACCCACAAGTGAAGCAAATTTCAGAAGAGCGTCAAGCTTTATGAACTCGGTAGTGATCTTTATTCTGTTTTCAGGCATTTTCTTCACCTCTTATAGTACAGCCGTTAGCCCTCAGGCGTTAGCTATTAGCCAATGTGTCGCCTTCGGCGAATAATTTAAATAATATGAGCGTAAGCGAACTCCTTCGGCTAATGGATCATGGCTAAAGCCTAACGGCTTAATTGATATCAGCTCTTGAGCTGTATAGGCATTACAAGGAATATAAAGCTTTCGCCCTCAAGGGGAAGGATCTCTATTACCTTCATTGCGCCGTTGAAGCGTAAACGTACCTTATCTCCCTCTGCGGCTTTGAGAGCTTCGAGGATAAGCTTGTTATTGAATCCAATAGTAACGGTCTCTCCCGAAATATCGGCGGATATAGCATCGTTTATCTTACCTATGCCTGTTTTGCAGCTGATCTTTATCACGCCGTTGCCGACTTCGCAGCGTATAGGCGACTTGTTCTTGTCGTCGATAAGGAGAGAACATCTTTCAAGACAGGTGGTGAAGTCTCTCTTGCTGACAATAACTTCTGTCTTGCAGCCGCTTGGTATGCTGAGCTTATAGTTATGGAAAACTCCTTCAAGGAGTCGTGATATTACGAAAACATTGCCGATCTCGAAAATGATATGGCGGTCGTTGGTGCAGATAGTACACATCTTCTCGTCGTCATCGTCCCTGATAAGTGTGGAAACTTCAAGGAGAGCCTTTTTCGGTACTACGAAATGATATTTCTCGCTGCAATCGGTAAGCTCGTTTCTGATAGCGAGTCTGAAGCCGTCTATTGCTACCATATTGAAGCTGCCCTCCTCAATGTCAAAGAGTTCGCCTGTGAGAACAGGTTTGCTTTCATTG